>JAGGTG010000091.1 GCA_021163905.1 Candidatus Aerophobota bacterium | reverse complement strand
GAAACCTTTCTTTGGAAAAGAAACTGTTGCTGAAAATAAGATGAGAAGGGGGGAGTTTGAAAATGTCGGATGAAGAAGAACCAACTTTTAAAACCGAACTCGAAAACTTGTTAAATGCATTCTACTCTCTAATGCCAACCGCAAACAGAATATCACAGTTCTTAATGCTCGCTGAAGGGCAGGATTTTGAGACGATGAGAGAAGCATATCCTGAGTTATTGGGAGATAAAAAGACGAGGGATAAATTCCTTAAAATTTTAGGATATGAAATTGAAAACGGTAAAATAAAAGAACAATATATGTTTTATGAATATCTTGGCGGGACGACAAAAGAAGGCATTTCGCGTTTCTTTAAAATACTCGGAAATGAGGAAAATAGAAATAGAATCATTGCCGCTTTATTAAAAGAAGTCTCCAATCCAGAACTCGAATGGCTGACATTCAGATTACAAGCCTTAAAAGAAGCTAATGCTATCGCCATTGCCATATTAAAAATATGGAAGGCAGTGGCAAAGGAAACAAGGAATTATGACTTAGAACCAAAAGAAATCTTAGAGGCACTAAAAGAGCATATAGAGCTGAATGAGGAGCAATTGAATGATGCTTTAAATCAGATAATGCAGTATAAGTTAATAACTAAGGGATATGGGGAAAAATATACATTTTCGGACGAACTTAAGAGATATGAGGATGTTTTGGACGAGATAGAGGTGGAGTGAGATGCAGGAAAGCGTAGAAAAAAAGAGGGAAAAATTAAAGCCTTATAAACATAAAGTAGTTGCAAAACCAATAATTAAGCTTATCAAACCTCCTGGGGAGAAACGGTTAGTACCTAAAATCCACGTAACAGTGAGACCAAAAGAAAAATCGAGTTTTATTGCTCCTAAAACAATTAATCCACCAGAAATTGAAAATAAACCAAAACCTCCTCCTGTTATCGGCAGTAAACCATCTGCTGACAAAACCGCTCTTGAAGAACAAGAGATAAAATCAATTAGCACAGTAATTAAGGTCAAAAAGGAATCAAAGGAACGTCTAAAAGGAAGTATAGAAGAACTTATATTAGAGCCACAGAAATTGAAAGCCCTTTCGAGTGAAATAGAAGAGCCAGAAGAGACACGAGTTAAAACAAACTTTGATTCCTCTATTCCTCCCATAGGACGGGAAATAAAAGAGCTTTTAGAAGTTCCAGAAATTAAATCAATAAATTTTACGCCCTCTACGATAAAAATAGATTTTGATGCTTCTTTACCAGAATTTAAGGAAAGAGTTGTTATCATTCCAAAACTCTCTGTAACAAAACCGCAAGAGGTAATAATGAGAAATTATTTTGATAAAGAAGTTTCTACACAGGTTATTTCAAAAATAAAGGAACTAATATTAGAAGTGGAAGAAAAAGTTGAAGAAGAGACGCAAGTAACAAATGTTATAGATGAGCTTTTCCTTTCACTTAAAGGAGGCAGTTGCTTAAAATGGAAGCTTAATCGACCTTTGTGTATAATACTCACAGGTGACAAGCCAGATGGAATGAGAACAATCGAGGATTTAATGTCTACAAAGTACACATTCCTTGGATTTTATGATTTTTCGAAAAATCTTCCATGGCAAGACGTTTTGAAGAGCGTAAAAGAGAAAATAAAAACACATAAATCAGAAACTCGTGAGCGTGAAGATGACATTTATAATAAAATTATTTCAGAAGATCTCATAATATCTGATGTTATTAGTGTAATTGATAAAGACAAAATCATAAAAGGTCTCAGGGACATTTCAAATAGAGGAGCGAAATGCCTAATATTTTATACGCAGAATGTAGAAGATTTTGAAAACTTGGATTCAGAGGTATACAACGTAGACATGAAGATAATCAGATTGCCCAAACTCGATGATAAAGTTAAAAAGCTAATAAGCAAATTGACAGGGGTTGATCTTGAAGTATTAGATGACTCTATTGATTCTTTATGGCACAGAGCTGTTAGGGTTTACGAAGAAGAAGCTGAAGAGCTTGATCGTAAATTACCAAGTAAAGATGTGGATTATTTTCCAGAAAGAGAAACAGAAACACATTATTTAATGAAAAAACTCCTATACCACTATTTAAAAAATAAAAAGGATTATAAGGATAAAGAGATTAAAGTTGAGGAACCAATAATTTTAGATGGGGAAGGGGAACTCAAGAAAATAATTCCTGATATTATCATAAAGGGTGATGAAAAGATTCTCGAATGTTGGGAGGTGGAAACAGGTTATCCCTCAAAAGATGAAGAAGAGTGGATAAAGGAGCCGTTTAGTCCATATGCAAGGTTTGTATGGAAATTGAAGAAATATGGTGAGGGCGGCTATAAAAAAGTAAATGTTGTCCTTCCCAGCATCTATGGGCACATGTTTAAAGAAGATGTTAGAAAGGTCAAGGGATATTTTGAAGAAAAGATTGAGCTCAAGTTCTATACCTTGCATTGGTATAAAAAAGCAGGGATTAGATTTTTTAGATGATTGGGGGCATTGATTAGAGAAGATGATTTTCTCATGTGTGATGGCTTCTAAGCGTTTTGGGAGCAAAAAATTTGGCGGGGTGCAAATTGAAGAGGAACAGCTAAGAGAAAAAAATGCGAGAAGAAAGCGAGAGAGAACGGATAAGAGAAGCATTAAGAGCGAGAAAATTCTCCGGTATTGCGAAGTCAATTGAGATTTTAAAATATAGACTTTTTAGAGCCTACAGTGCTTCCGAACACCCTCACTTCCGAACGAGGAAATTTTATAAACCGAAGCTTCAGAAAACTCCAAATGACTTTTTCCGCTTAAC
>JAGGTG010000109.1 GCA_021163905.1 Candidatus Aerophobota bacterium | reverse complement strand
GTTGAGGGATAGTCCATAAGGAGGATATTGGATGATACAAATAAGCTATGATGAAGAAGCAGGAGCAATATATTTAAAATTATCTAATAAAGAGATTGCTCGTACAATTGAAATCGAGGGAAATAGTGTATTATTAGATTTCGACAAGGAAGATAAAGTTGTAGGACTAGAAATACTTGATTTGAATTTAGTGGCCAAACACCTTGGTCCAATATTACAACGATATAATATTGATAAAGAACGTATTAAAAAAGAGCTGATAGCTTTAAAGAATTTAGAGCCCGTTTTTGCATGATATCAAAAAATTACTCACCTATATTCCTTCCGCCGCCATCTTAATAAATTTTTTATTTTCATAAAATCTTTTCCATATCCTTTCCTCCCTGAGTAGTTTTTACTCAGGAAGTAGTATATAACTTTTGGTTACTTTTTTAATGATTTAACAAGTACCCTTTTGGTTACATTTTAGAGACCTCTGAAAAATTACCCTATTTTTTGACTTTTCCTCTCGGGTAGGATTTTTTTGAAAATGGAGCAACAGAAAGTAGTTAATTTTTCTTCCTCTTTCCTTAAATTTTTCTCTCTTTTTTAATTTATCCTGAAGAGAGGGCTAATTTTATAGTATTTTCTCTCATCTTAAGTAGCTTTATCATTCTCTTTAGATTCATTACAATAAAGGTCATAAGTACCTGGATAGCAACTCTACACTTGCCTCTGTATCTTGCCCGTGCCATCCCGTGGTGTTTTTTAGCCTCTCCAAACTTCGCTTCTATTCTTTTTCGTTTCTTTTGTGCCTTTTTCATTTTTTCTGGATCAGCCTTAATGTACAGAAGGTGACTCTCGCTTACATATATCAGAGGTCTTTTTTTACCACAAGGACACTTTTCTTTTGCATCACAACCTTTACAAAAACGAGAAGAAAAGTAGTATACGTATCCATCTTTATGATAAGTTTTCCCGATAGAGGCATATCCCTTTGGGCAGAGAAATTTGTCTTCACTTTTGCTGTAAAGGAATCCATTAAGCTTTTTCTTTTTTCTCTTTTCTGGAATGTAGTGTTTCATTCCTCTTTTCTCTATACAAGTTCTATTTGCTAAGGAGTCATATAGGCTATCACACACAACAGCCTTTGATATTAATCCTTTCTTATCTTCTTTTTGCAAAAGACGCTCAAAATTTTCTTTTTCTCCTTCATTTTCGTCTCCAAAAAGAGTCTCACAACTTGTGATGATTTCAGACTCATCCTTTGCTACATGGATTTTGTATCCGGTAAATCTTTTATTCACACTTTTTGTACCAAACCTTGCATCAGGGTCAACAAAACTTACAAGTTTTCTTTTCCCCTCTGGATTGACTGCTTTTTCCAAGAGATTAACAAGTTTCTCTACTTTGGAGGAGTATTTGCCCTTCACTTCTTTTATGAGATTCTTTGATAAGGAAAGTTCTTTTATTAAGTCTTCTTTACTTGGCTTTCCGGAAGGTTTTTCTTCTGGAAGATATTTCTTTAAGGATTTATCCAAACCATTTTTCTCTTTTTCAATTGCCTTAAGGATCCTTCTTCTACCATCTTTTAAGAGATTAGCGGTGTTAGGAATAGCAACATCTGCGATAATATGAGTAGCATCTATCGCTTTTAATTTTTCCTTTAAAAGACCTTTCTCTTTGCACTGCATAATGAACTCATCAAATATCTCTTCAAATCTTTTCTCTCCCAATCTTTTTCTGAAGACAACTAAAGATGTATCATCAGGGATAGGATCCTCAGCTTTTAGTCCCACAAAGTATCTGAAAAGGATATTAAACTTAAGCTGCCCTGCAACCTCAACATCTGATAAGTTATAGTAAAATTCCAGGAAAAGTATTTTGAACATAACCTCTGGAGGATAGGAAGGTCTTCCCAGCTCCTCAGCATACAGGTCTTTAATCTTTTCCTTGATATAAGGAAAAATCAACCTTTTTCTCTATCTCAAGGAGCTCATGCTCTTCAGGCAGAAAGTTATCTTTAACATAGGAGTCAAAGAAGTTTTCTTGAGGGTCGGGTTTTCCTAACATTTTTTAAATTTTAAGGCAAAACTACCTTAAACATACAATAGATGCGGATTCTTATCAAATTTGAGGAATAAAAATTTGAAGGAAGACCCAGGAAAAATTTTGTCGTTTTTAGCAAATTTGTTTGACTTTTTCAGAGGTCTCCAAAAAGTAGAAGCAGTTTTAGGAAAAGGACAGGAGCTTGTCTTTAATGCAATAACCTCAGTGAGAAAAAGATTTCCCTTTGAATGGAAAGAACTTCATCCAGATAATGATACTCCCTTTATCAACTGGCACCTTTTGCGTTATTGTGAGAGGGAAGGAATTCTTCTTTCCCGCTCAAGACCCTACAGAAAGAATGACAACAGCTTTGTGGAACAGAAAAACTCAACCCATATAAGGAATGTTATAGGACACTTAAGATACGATACGGAAAAAGAGATTGAGATTATCAATGACCTTTACCGAAATGAACTACGCCTGTATAAGAATTTTTTCCAACCGGTGATGAAGCTCAAAGAGAAGACAAGAGAGAAGGGAAAGATCCACCGAAGATATGATACTCCTAAAACTCCTTACCAAAGGTTAATGGAGTCCCCTTACATACCAGATGAGACAAAGAGCAGACTAAAAGCTATTTATCTTTCCTTAAACCCTGCGCAGCTTAAAAGAAATATTGAGAAAAAACTTAACAAGCTCTACAGAGTTTATCAGGAGAAAAATAACTCACAAGGAGCCTGTCCTTTTAAGAAACAAATACCTCGTTCGGTTACATCTTATGTGACCC
>JAGGTG010000132.1 GCA_021163905.1 Candidatus Aerophobota bacterium | reverse complement strand
ATTCTATCCCATCCTATTTTTACCATCATTTCTATACTTTTCTTATTAGTTTTTTTTTAATGATTTTGGTCTTTTCACTTGCAAGGAATTTAGAAGGCAAACGAGGAAAAATTGTAAGATTCTTTGTTGCCTTCTCAATACCTTACAGTTTAAATAATTTCTGGGAGGATTTTATTTCCGAACAAATAGGTTGCAGGGGATTTAATATCAGCTTACCTTATATGAGTGATGAGACAGCTCCACTTATAGCCGCGATGTTAATTTCAATATACCTTATAGGTGGGTTAATTATATATCTTTTTGGAAGTAATAAAAAAATATCTGGTACTTGACAAAAATTAAAAAGAGGGGTAATATGATAATGATATCAGATAACGTTTTCTGATATTGTTATCATAATGATTGATAAAGCGCAGAGATATGAAAAAAGTGACTATTAAGGATGTAGCTGAGAGGGCAGGGGTATCCACAAGTACGGTTTCCAGAGTTCTAAGTCCTCAAATTAACAATTATATGCGAAAGGAAACCAGAGAAAAGGTTTTGAGGGCTATTGAGGAGCTTGATTACAGACCTGATATAAGGGCCCAGAGTCTAAGGGGAATGAGAACAAGGATAATAGGGCTTGTGATGCCCGATGCTCTTAATCCATTTTACCAGGAGTTAGCCTATGTCCTCGAAGAGATCTGTTACAGGGAAAGATACGGACT
Source organism: Candidatus Aerophobota bacterium (assembly GCA_021163905.1). Classification (GTDB taxonomy): domain Bacteria; phylum Aerophobota; class Aerophobia; order Aerophobales; family B3-G15; genus JAGGTG01. Next base: position 2,161 of record JAGGTG010000132.1, on the reverse strand, counting down.
TCTTGTCTGCAGTTCTAAAAATAGTCCTACAAGAGAGCTTACCTATATAGACCTTTTGGAAAGACAGAAGGTAGATGGAATAATTTTAAGCACCGTGGGTCTGAACGAGACAAAACTCAACAGTTTGACGAAAAGAGGGATCCCTATAGTCCTGGTGGATAGAGATGTACCTGGCGCTGATATTCCTGTAATGTTTACCAATAACTACATGGGAGGATGCCAGGCTACCCAGTACCTGATAGATCTTGGACACAAAAAAATCGCCTGTATCATAGGAGAGATGAACACTCTATCCAGTATAAATAGATTAAAGGGTTACTACGATACCCTGCAGAAAAACGGCTTAGAGATTGATAAAAAATTAATTAAGAAGGGAAAACTTACCTTTAAGGACGGTTATAGACTAATGAAAGAGCTTTTAAGAAAATCAGGTGATGATTTTACGGCAGTATTTTGCGTAAATGATATTGTGGCTCTTGGTGCTATGCGGGCTATTCAGGAAAAGGGTAAAAATGTCCCTTCTGATTATTCGGTAATTGGCTTTGACAATATATCCCTTTCCTCAATCAGTAATCCTCCATTAACTACCATTGCTCAGCCAATAAAGGAGATTGCTCAGGCAGCATTTAAAACAATAAAAAGAGCAAAAAGACAGGGCTCATTGAAAAAGAAAGAACATAAGTTCTGGGATACAAAGCTAATAGTAAGGGAATCCTGCAGGAAAATAGGTTAACTTTAACCTGGATTGGGAACTGGTAAAATTTTTCTTCTAGGTAAGGGAGGCTTTAGCTTCCCAATAGTTTTTAATCTTCGTTTCACAAAGGGTGACTGAAGTCACCTTTACCCATTAAGAGGTATTTTTCACTGACAACAAAAGTACTCTGAAAAATAGTATGAAAAGGAGTTACATATGGCTAAAATGAAAAGTGTGGTTTTATCTGCAAAATGGGAGCCAAAACCTGATTTTAAGTTAGGTCCAAAGGATATAGAGGGAAAACTTACCTATCTTGGAAGTCAGGTCTGGAAAAATCCCACTCTTCAGGTGGTGGAAAAGGATGTTCCTGATATTGGGGATACCGAGGTTTTGATTAAGGTAAAAGCCTGTGGAATATGTGGAAGTGATGTGCATATGGCTCAATACGATGAGGAAGGGTATATCTTCTATCCTGGTCTTACTGCCTTTCCCTGCACCTTAGGACATGAATTCTCAGGAATAGTAGCTAAAGCGGGAAAAAAAGCTATTAACAAAAGAACTGGAAAACCTTTTGAGGAAGGTGAGGCAGTTACATCAGAGGAGATGCTCTGGTGCGGGAGTTGTCGTCCCTGTGCTGATGGTTATCCCAATCACTGTGAAAGGCTACAGGAGCTGGGTTTCACCTGTGATGGTGCATTTGCCGAGTATGTTAAGGTAGATGCCAGATATATATGGAGTCTGGAGGAGTTAAGGAAAAGTTATTCAGGTGATGACATATTTTTAGCCGGCAGTCTGGTTGAGCCAACTTCAGTTGCCTATAATGCGGTTATAGAAAGAGGTGGAGGTATTCGCCCCGGAGATAACGTGGTTATCTTAGGAGGAGGACCAATTGGACTTGCAGCAATAGCTATTTTAAAAAGAGCAGGGGCAGCCAAGGTGATTTTATCAGAACCTTCAACCTCAAGGGCAAATATGGGAAAGAAGATGGGGGCAGATTACATAATTAATCCCTTAAAAGAGAACTTTGTTGAAAAAGTTTTACAGATAACCGGGGGAATGGGAGCAAAACTATACCTTGAGGCTACAGGTCTTCCTGATAAGGTTTTCCCTGATATTGAGCAGGTTATCTGGCAGGGGAAAGAGATCAACAGTACCGTGGTAATTGTGGCAAGATCACCTAAAAAGATCCCTGTTACAGGGGAGGTATTTCAGGTAAGGAGGGCATCTATTGTAGGATCTCAAGGGCACTCTGGACATGGAACTTTCCCCAGGGTAATTAGTTGTATGGCATCGGGTATGAATATGATACCTTTAATTACCAAAAAAATAAGTCTGGATGAAGTTCCTGAGAATATAATAATGCTTCAAACTAACCGTGAGGAGTGCAAGATTACAGCAGTTATTGATTGAGGGGAGAAAATGGAAAGAAAAATGTTAGCGGCCGTATTTGAAGGGGAAGGGAACCTG
>JAGGTG010000192.1 GCA_021163905.1 Candidatus Aerophobota bacterium | reverse complement strand
TTCTTGTTTTAAAACCGGGAAAGGAGGATAAAGTTCTAAGGCAAAACAGGTTCTTTCTTCTTGATTCTATAGATAATCTTCTCCAGTTTCGGGAAAAATTCAAGGCTGCCCTTTCCCTCGGTGTTTTCCAACGTTGCGGCTAAGTTCTACTTTTATCCTGGTCCCTGGCTTGGTAGAATTTGTCCTATTGGGGCATTTATGATACATAAATGCCTGAGCATAACCTATACTTATAGAGCGAGGAGACCCGCCTTGAATCGCCGCTGCCTTTTGGAAAACACACTCGGCGGGCAGCAAAGAATTATAAGATTTTTCCCGAAACTGGAAAATCTTACCTTGACGGAAGCACAAAATTTGATAAATTTCAAAAAAACAAAGGGGAGCAGTAAAATAGGTAAAATAAAGATAAATTCCGAAAGGTGTAAAGGGTGTGGTTACTGTATTCAATTTTGCCCTCTTAACCTTATCCATTTTAGCCCTGATTTAAATCGAAAAGGATACTATCCTGCCATTTTTGATGATAATAATAAATGTACTGGGTGCGGTATATGCGCTCTTGTCTGTCCTGATACAGCCATAACTGTTTACAGAAATTTAAAAGAAAAAAAATGATCTATTACTTGGAAGGGATCTTAAAGGAAAAAAATCCATCCTTTATAGTGCTGGAGGTAAAGGGGGTTGGATACAAGATAAATATTCCCTTTTCTATTTTTGAGGATTTACCCTCTTTAGATCAAAAGACAAAAATATACACCTATTTACATGTAAAAGAAAATGAAATAGCACTTTATGGGTTTTTAAAGCCCGAAGACAGGGAATTTTTTCTCCATCTAATTTCTCTGTCCAGTATAGGTCCTCGCTCTGCTTTGAGGATGTTATCAAGAATCTCTCCCGGGGATTTCAAAAAAGCCATAAAAGAAAAGGATCTAATTAAACTAACCCATATACCAGGAATCGGAAAAAAAACAGCTCAAAGATTAATACTTGAATTAGGAGAGGATCTTAAGCAAGAGCCTGTTTTGGTGGAGGAAAATAAACTAATCCGGGATGGAATAGAAGCTCTTATATCTCTTGGGTACTCAAAGTATCAGGCCCGGGAAGCAATTGATAAAGTCATTAAACAGGGTAAGATAAAAAACAATTTAACCTATCTTATCAAGGAGGCCCTAAGGTATGTATAGAGAGGAAAAAATAACTACCCCGGAGCTTCAGAAAGAGGAGGTGAGATTTGAAAATACTCTTCGTCCAGTTAAAATGAAAGATTTTGTTGGACAGGAAAAGATAAAACAAAAACTGGAGATATTTATAAAGGCTGCTCGCGAAAGAGGAGACTCACTTGATCATACACTTTTATATGGTCCACCAGGATTGGGAAAAACAACCCTTGCCCATATTATCGCCCATGAAATGGGGGGAAGTATTTATCCAACAAGTGGCTCGGCAATTGAACGTCCTGGTGACTTAGCCAAAATTCTGGTTAATACTCAACTCAAAGATGGAGATATTATTTTTATAGATGAGATACACCGCCTTCATCCCCAGGTTGAAGAAGTTCTCTACTCGGCTATGGAAGATTTTAAGGTAGATATAGTTCTGGGGAAAGGAGCAAGCACTCGTTCGGTAAAAATCCCCCTTCCCCGTTTTACACTGATAGGAGCAACAACCAGGGCAGGACTTCTCACATCTCCTTTGCGTAACAGATTTGGAGTAATAAACCATCTTGATTTTTACGAAGTAGATGAGCTTTTTAATATAATACTTCGCTCAGCAAGAATTTTGAATATTAAAATAGAAAACGAAGGTGCAAGAGAAATAGCCACAAGATCAAGGGGAACACCCAGAATTGCTAACCGTCTTTTAAGAAGAGTGAGAGATTACGCTCAGATAAAAGGTGATGGAATAATAACCCAAAGTATAGCAAAAAAAGCTTTAAACATGCTGGAGATTGATAAAAAGGGACTGGATATTATGGATAGAAAAATCCTCAAGGCAATTCTGTATAAATTTGGTGGTGGACCGGTAGGTCTTAAAACCCTGGCAATGGCTGTTAATGAGGAACCGGACACAATAGAAGAGGTCTACGAACCCTATCTTATAAGAGAAGGTTTTATAAATCGCACTCCCAAAGGTAGAGTTGCCACTACTTTGCTTTACAGTTATCTGAACGAAACTCCACCTTCTTCTCTTCAACAAAAACTTCCCTTTTAAGAGGAATGCTTTGAAATCTGGTTGATCTTTCTTATCAAAGGTATGATCAAAAGAAGAATTCCATAACTTGCAATTGCCATACCAGCTGCTAACACAACACTTCCCACAAGTAAAGATTTACTTAAATTAAGAAGTCTATTTAATTTCAGTATATCCCAGGAAAAGGTTAACTTACCTGCTCTTAAGATAAAATTACCTATTTCAGTAGCCCAGAGCAGATAAAAAGGGACGGTAAAAGGATTGGAGACAAAGGTTCCAAGAATAGCGGTGAGCCTGTTTGCCTTAAAAAGAATAGATGTAGGTAGAGAAAAAAGAATAGCAAAACCAAAGGTAGGTAGCACTCCCCAGAAAACACCGATGGCAAAACCCCTTGCCAGTTTTTCTGGAGAATCATTGGTTAAAAAAGCTCTTTTTAAAATTAATTTTAACCTTCTCCAGCTAACTTTGCTGTGAAACTTCCTCCCGCTGCTCATTTTTTAAATCTCCAGGAGTGTATTGTAATAAATTTTAAGGAAAAAACAAGAGAAATACCTGATTTGGTTTATCTGGTTCGGTGAATCTCAAACACATCAATATATTTATTCATCTGTGCATTAGCTGATCTAAGGTTTTTTTAGTTTGTTCCTGATCTTTCTAAAAAGCTCAGTAGGCAAAAAATAATCCATGAGGGGAACATTGGAGGAATAC
>JAGGTG010000229.1 GCA_021163905.1 Candidatus Aerophobota bacterium | reverse complement strand
CAGCGCAAGCGTTGAGGGGGAAATGCGAAGCATTGCCCCCTCAATTAACTTGACATAAAGTGCTTCTTCTCTATATTTACCTTTGTACGGAAAAGAAAAGGCCATTTTAATGCAAACTATTAAAGCAACACTGGAAAAAATCGTATATTATAATGAGGAAAATAACTATTTAGTTGCAAGATGTTCTTTTTGCGAGCCACAAAAGGGATCCTTTACCATAGTTGGCAATCTTAACAATCCAACACCAGGGGTAGTTCTTGAGATACAGGGAGAGTGGTCATTTCACCCAAAATATGGAAAACAATTTAAAATTCAAAGTTGCACCAGGATCCCCCCAACTACACCTCGAGGAATAGAAAAATACCTTGGAAGTGGAATAATAGAAAAAATAGGGCCCGGGATGGCTGCAAGGATAGTTAAGCATTTTGGCCAGCAAACTTTAAATATTATTGAAAAAAATCCAGACAAACTGGAAGAGGTAGAAGGTATCGGCCCAAGAAGAAAGGAAAGTATAATTTCTGCTCTTGAAAAACAAAAGAAGACAAAAGAAGTGATGCTCTATCTTTACTCTCTGGGAATAGGATCATCGACAGCTAACAAAATATACAATACTTATAAAGATGAGGCACCTCAGAAAATTCAGGAAAATCCCTACCGATTAATCGAGGATATCTTTGGTATAGGTTTCAAAACAGCAGATTCAATTGCCAGGGATATAGGAATAGAAAAAGAATCCCCCCTACGGATAAAAGCGGGAATTCATCATATCCTGCTCCAGAGCACAGAAAAGGGACATACTTTTCTTCCCTATTTTGAGCTAAAGGAAAAAGTGGCTAAACTTCTGGAGGTGGAAGAAAAACTGGTAGAAAATGCCATTACCTCCCTTAGGCAAAGAAAAGAGGTAATTGTAGAAGATGAAAGCATTTATCACCCCAAATTTTATCTTGCCGAGATAGAAGTTGCTAAAAAATTGAGAGGACTGATAAACTCGGGAAATAAAACCCTGCCTTTGGAATGGAAAAATATGGTAAACTGGCTGGAAAAAAGTCAGGGGATAAAACTATCCCCTGATCAAAAAATGGCAATTAAAAAAGCCATCACCGATAAAGTAATGGTGTTAACCGGGGGGCCAGGCACGGGTAAAACAACAACAGTCAAATCAATTGTCCATCTTTTTGAACAGCTCGGACTAAAAGTGCTCTTGGCTGCTCCAACGGGAAGAGCAGCCAAGAGATTATCCGAGGCTACAGAAAAACAGGCAAGCACTATTCATCGTCTGCTTGGATTTGTTCCGGGACAGGGATTTACAAAAAATGAAAAAAATAAACTAAGAGCTGATGTGGTAATAGTAGATGAGGTATCTATGATAGATCTTCTCCTAATGAATGCTCTTTTAAAAGCACTTCCTCTGTCCTGTAGGCTAATCCTGGTTGGAGATGCTGATCAGCTCCCGGCAATAGGAGCGGGAAATGTCTTGCAGGATATAATTCGATCTATGGCTGTGAGTGTGGTAAGACTGGAGGAGATTTTTCGCCAGGCAAAAACAAGCCTCATTGTTGTTAATGCCCACCGTATAAATAAAGGAGAATTTCCCTACCTTCCTCGATGGGAAATAGCAGATAAATACACCGATAAAAAAGATTTTTATTTTTTAAATGAACTTGATTCAACAAAAGCAGAACAGATAATAGTTAATCTTTGCTGCAGGGAAATTCCAGAAAAGTTTGGATTTGATCCTTTCAAAGACATACAGATAATCTCTCCCCTTTACAGAGGATATGCAGGAGTCAATAGATTAAATAGTATCCTCCAAAAAATACTAAATCCAGAAAGAACTTTCTTATCCCGGGGGCAGATAGTATTTAAAATTGGCGATAAGGTTATGCAGCTCAAGAATAATTATGAGAAGGAAGTTTTCAATGGGGACATAGGGAAAATAACCAGGATAAATAAGAAAGATGAGATAATTGAAGTTGAATTTCCTGAAAAAAGGGTTATCTATCAGGGGCAGGATATTAACCAGATAACCCTGGCTTACGCCATAAGTGTTCATAAATCCCAGGGGACAGAGTATCCCGTGATTCTCATGCCCCTTTTCACATCTCATTATCTTATGCTACAAAGGAACTTACTTTACACTGCCCTGACCAGAGCTAAAAGATTAGCCATAATTGTAGGAGAAAAAAAAGCCCTTGCTATTGCAATAAAAAATGATAAGATGGCAAGAAGATATACAAAGCTAAAGCAGAGAATAGCAAGCATAGCAGGAGAAAATAAAATATTGACATAAAGGAAAAAATTATTATTCTCTATAATAGATTAAAGTGCGCCTGTAGCTCAGTAGGACAGAGCAGCGGACTTCTAATCCGCGGGTCGGGGGTTCGAATCCCTCCAGGCGTGCCAGAAGATAGCATGCGGGGGTAGCTCAGCTGGTAGAGCATCGGCCTTCCAAGCCGATGGTCGCGGGTTCGAATCCCGTTCCCCGCTCCATTTTTTTAAAATACAGCCAGAACAAACTGAAAGACACCGCGGATCAATATCAATATAAAACTAACAAAGTCCCCTGCCAGATAGACAAAGGCTATTTCGTCAATCTTAATCCCATCTACAGAAGGGAAAAATGCTATTTATCAAAGGTAACATAGTTACCCCAACCAGGATTATTAACAAAGGGGGAGTATTAATAGAAAAGGATAAAATAATAAAGGTAGGCAGGATAAAGAAGTATCCTCCCCTAACTAAAATTTTCGATATTCCAGGATCGATAGTTGTTCCTGGATTTATTGATATTCACATGCATGGGTTGGGTAAGTATACTACCAAGGGGAAGGAAAATATCATTGGCATATCCAATCTGGAACCTTCTTATGGAACTACAGGATTTTTACCTACCTTAGCCTGCGCCACTCATAAAGAGTATCTCCAATTTCTCCAGGAT
>JAGGTG010000169.1 GCA_021163905.1 Candidatus Aerophobota bacterium | reverse complement strand
TTGTCCTTGGAACAGTCAGGGGGGACCTTCATGATATAGGTAAAAACCTTGTTGGTATGATGTTAGAGGGTGCTGGTTTTGAAGTTATAGATTTAGGTGTTGATGTCTCACCTGAGAAGTTTGTTGAGGCTGCCAGGGAAAAAGGTGCTGACATAATAGGCCTATCAGCCCTCCTGACAACAACAATGCCGGGAATGAAGGATGTAATTGAGGCAATAAAATCATCCGATCTTAAAGGTAAGTTAAAGGTTATGATAGGTGGTGCACCTGTTACCCAGGACTATGCTGATGAGATAGGGGCAGATGGTTATGCACCTGATGCAGCATCTGCTGTAGATAAGGCAAAACAGCTTATTGGGGCTTAGGATTTTCTCAGGTAGATATCAATTTATCAGGACAAATTGCAGATAAAAATGCAAAAGAAAATTCTACGCCGGCATGCTCTTTCCATCCGGCGTAGTTTATCTAAAGAACAGATAAAAAGTAAAAGTGAGAAGATCAGGAGAAAGCTTTTTAATCTATCTATTTTTAAAGAGGCAGAGGTTATTTTATTTTATCTTTCTTTGCCCGATGAAGTTCAAACCTACGAAATGGTAAAGGATTCTCTGAGGATCGGTAAGAGAGTGGCTGTTCCGGTTGTTAATTTAGAAGAAAAAGAAATTATTCCCTTTGAGCTAAAAAATTCTAAATTTAAATTAATTCCTGGCCCTTTTGGCATTTTACAGCCTGATAAAGATGATTGCTACCCTCTGTTAAAGGAAGATATTGATCTTGTTATTGTTCCGGGAATTGCTTTTGATAGTCGTGGAGGAAGAATTGGTTTTGGAAAAGGGTTCTATGACCGTTTCCTATCTACACTTTCCGATGCAGGGTCCGTAGCTTTAGCTTTTGAGTGTCAGGTTTTTGATAAGGTTCCCTGTGATAGGCACGATGTTAAGGTAAATTTTATTATAACAGAAAAGCGTGTAATCAGATGTTATAATATAGTGGGAGAGAAAAATGTACCTTGAAAGGCCTCTTAAGGATTTTATTGAGGATACATCTTCTCGAACTCCAACTCCAGGAGGTGGGAGTGTAGCTGCATTAGTTGGAGCGTTGGGAGGTGCTCTTTTAAGTATGGTGGGTAATTTCACTCTGGGTAAGAAGAAGTTTGAATCGGTCCAGAAAGAAATAAAAGATATTCTGCAGGAGCTTAACTTATATACCTCCAGGCTTTGTGAGTTAATTCAGGATGATATATCTGCCTATCAGAATTTTTCCCGTATATCCTCTCTTCCAAAAAATACCCAGCAGGAACGAAAAATCCGTATGGAAGCTATGGAAAAGGCCCTTAAAAATGCAGCTGAGGTTCCTTTAAAAACAGCTGATCTTTCCCTTAAGCTTATAAAATTAGCCTCGCGTCTTGTTTCAATTGGTAATCCCAATTTAATAAGCGATGTTGGTGTTGGTGCTATTCTGGCAGAGGCTACTCTTGAGAGCGCGGCTCTTAATGTAGAAATTAATCTTTCCTATATTAAAGATGCAGAGTTTATAAAAGAAAAAAGAAAATTACTTACCTCTTTGTTAGATGAAGGTAAAGAATTTACCCTTAGAATAGTTAAAGAAGTTCGAGAAAAAATATCCCCTGCCCCCTCCTGAGATTAAACTTATGAGCCAGTAAGCCAAATAAATTAATGAATGAAACCATCCGTTTTGCCTCTTTTTTTGACTTTTTGCCTCTTTTTGCTATTTTTGTAACCAAATTTGTTGGAAAGCAAGCTCCAGTTTCTCGAAACTGGGGATAAAGTTAAAAATGAGGGTTTTATTTGGTATATGTTCCTGGGGACTTGGTCATGCAGTTAGAGATCTTCCCCTTATAAAAAAAATGCTTCAGGCCGGACATTCAGTTACAGTGGCGGGAAAAGGAAGGTCCCTTCAATTGGTAAAGGATGAGTTAAAGGATAAATGTTCCTATTACGAGATTCCTGATTACACACCGGTTTATTCAGAAAAAAATTTTTCGGTGGTTAAATTTGTGGCTCGCCTGCCAGCTTATTTAAATGAGATAGCTAAAGAGTATGAGAGAATTAAACAGCTGGTTAACTCCAATGGCTATGACAGAATAATTTCAGATAGCCGATTTGGAGTATGTCATCCTGAGATTCCCTCTTTTTTTATCTTTCACCAGCTTCGGTTTATACCTCCTGTAAGGATAAAGGTATTTGAGAGGGCTACAGAGGGTTTTAATTATCTTTTCAGAAAAAGATTTTGTAAGTTTCTTGTTCCAGACTGGGAAGAGAATGGTTTAAGTGGAGATCTTTCTCACAATCTGCACTACTTTAAAAAAGGTATGATTGAATATCTTGGCCCTTTATGTGATTTGAAAAAGAGAGATTTACCGGAGGATATTGATTATTTTATTTCAATCTCTGGACCTGAACCTCAGAGAACGATTCTTGAGAGAAAAATAATGGATCAGATTTTCGCTTTAAAAGGAAAAGTAGTTGTTGCCCTTGGTAAACCTGAGGAAAGAATAGAAAAAACCTATCATAATATCAAGGTTTTTAGCTATCTTAATAGAGAAAGACAGGAGGAGATGATGAATCGCTCTCGTTTGGTGATAACAAGACCAGGTTATACCACCATTATGGAGCTTGCAGTTCTTGGTAAAAAGGCGCTTTTAATACCCACCCCAGGTCAAACCGAGCAGGTTTACCTTGCCAGCTACCATAGTAAAAAAGGTAATTTTTACAGTGTCTCCCAGGAAAAACTGAATCTCGCACGGGATGTAGAGGAGGCTAAGAGATATCCAGGAATAAGGGTCCGGTTTATCCCAGGAAAAGCTGAACAAAAGTTTATGGAAATAGTATTTGGTAAATAAAAAGAAAACTTTTTATTTAATGATAGTTGGCGAAGATTAAAAGTAGTTTAGAAAAAATTCTATATGCTGGCTTAGACAATACAGT
>JAGGTG010000022.1 GCA_021163905.1 Candidatus Aerophobota bacterium | reverse complement strand
TCAAGTAGGATGATCCATATATACTTGCAAGCTCTGCCATGGTCTTTACCTCTTTTATTGCCTCCAGAGCCACTTTTGTCTTAAAAGCAAGCGGATAGTTTTTTTCTTATCCTTTCCACTCTCTGGACCCTTCTTTTTATTTAACACTATTTTAACTAACTATCCAAAATTTTGGGGTCCACTAAAGCCATCCAGGTATTTATGAGCTTTATGTGATGAACCTAAAAAGAGCAGTGGAACTCTTTAAGATAAGGGAAAATAAAAGATTTAATTTGACATCATCTCGAGAATATCATATCCTAGAGTAACGTCAAAATTTTTGTGAAAGATTCTCATAAAAAATAGAGAAAAAGATTACAGAGGAAAACTTCTTTCTAACTCCTCACCCTAATCTCTCCTACAAGGAGAGGGGAAAAAGAAGTTTGACATTGCTGAACATCATGCCAGGAGGATGAAAATGAAAAAAATAAATTTGTTTTTATTGGTTGCTGTGTTTCTTGTTTTATTTTCAATAGCTAATGTTTTTGCTAAAGATAGCTGTGGTAAATGGACCACCCAGTTAAGACCTGGCTTAAGAGGTGGTGATGGCAAAACATTCTTCTATACCGATTACCTGACACCTTTATCTAGTGATGAAAAATCCTTAGTATTTCTAAATCTTAAAGTGATGATGGGCAATGTTCATACTAATGAGGAGAATCTTGGTATTGGTTATCGCCGACTTTTAGATGAAAAATGGATTTTAGGTGCTAACTTTTTCTACGATACCCGATATAGTAAAAATGGTTTTCGTCATTATCAGATAGGTTGTGGTCTTGAGGCTTTATCTAAATGGATAGATTTTAGAGCAAACTATTATCATCCTATCAGCGGTGAAAAACATATCGAAGATGAAGATTACTATGGATTTGGTGAAAGAAGCCTTTTAAAATATGAAAAATACGAAGAAGCTTTGAAAGGTTTCGATGCGGAGGTTAGTTTTTTAGTCCCTAAAATCAGCAATTTCGTAAAGACAAAAATATATGGGGGTGGTTATTGGTATAATTCAAAACTTGGCAGGGATGTTGAAGGTGTAAAGGCAGGAGTGGAAATAAGACCATCACCTGCTTTAGCATTTAATGTAGAGGCAAAAAATGATAATGTTTTTGGAAGTAATACCTTTATAGAAGGATATGTAACGCTTCCTTTTGAGGTAGGAAACATCTTTAAAGGTAAGAATCCTCTTGCCGGTTGGAAAGATTTTTTAAGAGGTGCTAAAGGGCAAAGAAAACTAAAAAAGAGAATGACAGACCCGGTAGTAAGAGATATAAATATTATGACTTGTGAAAATACAAAAGAGAAAAAGCTTCATGATATGATTTATGTTGATAACTCTAATGATGCAGATCCTGCTGAAGATGGATCATTAAGTCACCCCTATAACACCTTAGATGAGGCGTTCAGTGATCCTTTATATGGAGAAGGGATATGGATATATGTTAAAAAAGGTGATGGAACAGCTAACGGCTACACAGGGAACTACACCCTTGCTGACAATGTAACTCTTTGGGGAGAAGGATATGAATATTTGGGTTTAGGTGGTGGTGGATATCCCATAATAGATGGGGGTAGCACAGGAGATGTTATTACCCTTGGAAGTAATAATACTATCATGGGGTGCCAGATACAAAACCATGGTGATGAAGTAAGTGGTGGCATTTATGGAAATAATCCAGGCACAGTAAGTATTATCGGTAACAATATTAATTGTGAGAACTCCAATGGTGATGCATACGGTATTTACCTTGAAAGTAATAACTCAGCTAATACTATCACTGTCTTAGAGAACTCCATCAAAGCCACTGGTAATGGTGGAGAAACAAAGACATACGGTATCTACCTTGAAAATAGTGGTACCCCAACCAATGTCATCAATATTTCAGATAACACTATCTCTTCCATTGATAACTGGATCCTGGGTATGCCTCATGGTATCTATATTAGAAATTCCGGTGGCTCAATTAATACTATTAATATTACAAATAATACTATGAGGGGAACCATTTCTGGTGATTTTTCCAGGGGTATTCTTGTGGAAGGCTATGATACCTCAACCAACACTATAAGTATTTCAGGAAATGCTCTCAGTGACTTCTCTGGCGAGTCAGCAGTGGGTATTTGCGTAATAGGTTATAATAGTTCAACTAACACTGCTACCATTTCAGGAAACAATATCAGTAGTTTTATGAATATGTTTGGAGCCGATGGAATCCTTCTATCAGGCTATGATAGCTCAACAAATGCTTTTACTGTTTCGGGAAATAACATCAATGGATTTTGGGATATTAACAGGGGATCGGGCATCCATCTGGAAACAGGAATCTCTGGGGCCAGTAGCGAATCTGAGAATACTATTATTATCTCAGCAAATACTATCACTAACTTCGATGCTGGCAATATGTATGGAATCAATCTAATAGTTGATGAGGGCTCAAGAGACTATGTTACTATCTTCAGGAATACTATTGCTCTGAGAATTAATGATGGCAGCAGCACAGGTATCTACATAGAAAGAAAAGGTGGCACTATTGAGGTAGATATGGGTGGCGGTTCCTTAGGCTCAGAAGGTTACAACTGTATTTATGATAATGAAATTGCTATAGAGCATAACTTGGAAGAAACAGTTAAAGCTGAAAACAACTGGTGGGGAAGTCCTGAACCTAGCCCAACTTTTATTGGAGATGTTGACTATATCCCCTATTTAACTTCTAATCCTAATGAATAAATAAATTGTAGGTGATGTAGAAGGAAATAACTTCAGTTACTTAGAAGGTAGATTGACTCGTCAATTATTGCTACATAAGGTAAATCACGGAAGCGATTGTCCCAGCCAAGCTAATTGAGGGGGCAATGCTTCGCATTTCCCCCTCAACGCTTGCGCTGCTCCCCCTTAAATAAGGAAAAGTCTAATACTTTCCTGTAAAATCAAGTCC
>JAGGTG010000255.1 GCA_021163905.1 Candidatus Aerophobota bacterium | reverse complement strand
GCATAACCTATACTTATAGAGCGAGGAGACCCGCCTTGAATCGCCGCTTACCTTTTGGAAAACACACTCGGCGGGCAGCAAAGAACTATAGGATTTTTCCCGAAACTGGAGAATTGAGGGGGAAATGCGAAGCATTGCCCCCTCAACGCTTGCGCTGCTCCCCTTAAATAAGGAAAAGTCTAATACTTTCCTGTAAAATCAAGTAGAAGTTGAGCCGGGGCAGGAGTTATCAAGTTGACAATGTAGAGCTGATGGATAAAATAAAAAAACAATTTAAAGGTGGAAAAGATGCGTGTTTCTTTAAATGAGCTTAAAAGATTGGTTGATTTTCCCTATTCTCCAGAGGAGCTTGCCGATAAATTAACCAATCTTGGCCTGGAAGTAAGAGAGATAAGTAGCTTTGGTAAGTTTAACAAAGTGGTGGTTGGGAAGATAGTGGATATAAAAAAGCATCCCAATGCGGACAGACTAAATATAGTTAAAGTAAATGTAGGGGAAGGAACGGTTTCGCTTGTCTGTGGAGCTCCCAATGTAAAGGAAGGATACTGTGTGGCAGTAGCCCTGGAAGGAGCTGAGCTTCCGGGAGGAATTAAAGTTAAAAAAACAAAGATAAGAGGTGTGTTCTCTCCTGGGATGATATGTTCTGAAAGAGAATTAGGATTAGGAGAGGATCACTCTGGAATTATGGTTCTTCCATCCGATCTTACTCCTGGAAGTAACCTTTCCCATGCCCTTGGTATCGAGGATGTTATCCTGGACATTGAGATAACTTCTAACAGAGGAGATTGCCTTTCCATTTTGGGAATAGCAAGGGAAATTGCTGCTTTAACGGGGAGTAAAGTCAGAATACCTTCCGACAAAATTAAGGACAACCAGATTGCAAAGGAAACCGATCTTCTATCAATTCAAATTGATAACCCTGAACTTTGCCCCCTGTATACGGCCAGAATAATAAGGGATGTTAAGATAACTTCTTCTCCTTATTGGCTGTGGCAAAAGGTTCTTCTTTCTGGAGCAAGACCTATAAATAATGTGGTAGATGTGACCAATTACGTAATGTGGGAAATAGGACAACCCATGCATCCTTTTGATCTTGATAGAATTGAAGGAAAAAAAATAGTTGTAAGACAGGCAAGGGAAGGAGAGGTACTGGTTACTCTGGATGATAAATTAAGAACACTAAATAAAAATATGCTCGTTATTGCCAGCACTCATATTCCTATTGCTCTTGCGGGAATAATGGGAGGAAAAAATACCCAGGTTCAATCCTCTACATGTAACGTTCTTCTGGAAGCTGCGTATTTTGACCCAATCTGTGTTGGTAAAACATCGAGAAAATTAGGTTTAAGTACCGAGGCCTCCTACAGATTTGAAAGAGGAATAGATCCGGCAATGGTGGAAAAGGCTCTTGATAGGGCTGCTATGCTTATCCAAAAGGTAGCAGGAGGAAAGATAGTGGAGCCAGTATTAAGGGAAGGGAAGAAACCTTCAAGAAAAAAGGTAATTTATTTTCGACCTTCCAGAGTTAACAGGATAATTGGGAATAGAATTTCTTTTTCTACCATTGAGAACATATTAAAAAATCTTGAATTTGAAATTGACAAAAATAAAAGCAAATGGAAGGTAACTGTTCCCACCTTCAGAGGTGATGTGGAAAGGGAAATCGACCTTATAGAAGAGGTTTGTAGAGTTTATGGTTACAACGAAGTGGGAAAAAGTCTACCTTCTCTTGGGTCTGGAGGAGGGAAAAAATGTAAAGAAGAAAAGGTAAAAGATGAAATCAGGAATCTTTTAAAGGGATGTGGATTTTATGAAGTTGTAACTAACCCACTTGTCGGAGAAAAATCAAAACGTATTAGCGCTCTTAACTCAGAGAAAATGATACCTATTCGTAATCCGCTATCCATCCAGCAAAGATTTTTAAGAGCTTACCTTTTCCCCGGACTTTTAGAAGTAGCATCCTTCAACTACAACCAGGAAAAAAGAAATTTAAGAATTATGGAGATAGGTAAAACCTTTATCAGAGAAGATAAGAAATTAAAAGAGATACTATCGTTATCAGCAGTGGTGGTGGAAGATAATTTTGACCTTTTTCACTTAAAGGGAATAGTTGAACTTATTCTTCAGCAGGCAAAAGTTGGCAAAGTTCAGTTTCGCGCTTATCCTTTCCCCTTTTTATCTCCTGCTGAATCAATACTTGTCCTGGAGAAGGAGCTTAATATAGGATTTTTTGGTAAGTTAAATGTTAATTTCTGTGAAGAGCTCAAGCTTCCCCTAAATAGCTACTTATTTGAGATAAATATGGACTTTATAGTCTCAACTTACAAAGAAGAGAAAAAATACCATCCTCTTCCCAGGTTTCCCTCTCTAAAAAGAGATTTATCTTTTGTGATGAGAGAAGATATCCCAGCTGAAGAGGCTAAACAGTATATTTTAAATAAAGCAAGGTATGTAGAGAAAGTTGACCTCATAGATGTTTATCAGGGAGCTAATATTCCAGAGGGACATAAAAGCATTACGTTTTCCCTGATTTTTCGCCATCCCGATAGAACTTTAACCGACTCAGAGGTGAATTCTATTCAAGACAAGATTATAAAATCAATGGAAGAAAAATGGGGGGCTTATCTTAGAAAAGAGTAACTAACTTATCCTCAAGTTCTCTAAAAGATAGCTTAAGTGGAAATTTAATTTTAAATATTTTAATAAAACTGGGAATTAATTTAGCAATAACATCTCCAAGTTCTATTTTTTCTTTTAAAATAACCTCCAGGGAACTCATAATTTTTGATTCCATTCCACAGGGTTGTATTAATTCAAAATAACCAAGATCACAGCTTACATTAAGGGCAAATCCATGCATACTAATCCAATTTTTAACCTGGATTCCAATGGAAGCTATTTTTTTATCATTTACCCATACCCCTGTTAACCCCTTTTTTCTCGTTGCCAGAATACCAAATTCCTTTAGAGTTGCTATAATAACCTCCTCCAGATTTCTAAGGTATAAATGTAGATCTTTACCGTAATTTGCTAAATTAAGGATTGGATACCCTACAAGCTGACCCGGCCCATGATAGGTAACCTTTCCTCCCCTTCCAATTTCATATAC
>JAGGTG010000251.1 GCA_021163905.1 Candidatus Aerophobota bacterium | reverse complement strand
GACGAGAAGGACGAAATAGACCCAATGACGCAATAGACGCAACGACCCAACAGACCCAATGACCCAACAGACCCAATGACCCAACAGACCCAATGACCCAACGACCAGATAGACGAAATGGACGAGACAGACGAGACAGACCAAACAGACGAGAAAAGTGGTTGACTTAAAAGGTAAGTTTGCTAAATTTTGTGATACAAAAAACATGGGAGATCCAGTGTATATGCCTTCCCGTCAGAGTATCTACAGAATAATTGATGCTAATTTAAATCGAGCAGCAGAGGGGTTAAGAGTAATTGAAGATGCGCTAAGATTTGTCATTGAGGAAAAAAAATTAACTGAAAAAATCAAGAATCTTCGACATTTACTACTTGGAGAGATTAAAAATCTTCCTGAGAACTGGAGTTTGATCATCTCAAGAGAGTCAGAAAAAGATGTGGGAAAAGACTTGAAAGAACAGCCACGAGAGAAAATAAATGAACTCATTACCGCTAATTTTAGAAGAGTTGAAGAGGCTGAAAGAAGTCTTGAGGAGTACGGTAAACTAATACTTCCCTCATGGGGAGAGAAATTTCGGCAATTTCGCTTTCAAACTTACACTCTGGAAAAGGAAGTAAAGGTAAAGCTAAAAAAGAGGAAGGTAGATTATACCCTTTATGCTATAACTGAGTCTTCCCTTAAAATAGAAGAACTTTTAGAAAAGGTTAAAAAAATAATAAAAGGCGGGGCCTCTGTAATACAGTTAAGAGAGAAAAACTTATCATCAAAGGAATTTTTACTTAAGGCTGTCGAACTGAAAAAAATAATACCCTCTGATGTTACTTTCATTATAAACGACCGAATTGATATAGCTCTGGCCTGTGATGCTGATGGGGTCCATCTGGGACAGGAGGATATTCCTCTATCTTTTGCCAGAGGAATTATGGGAGAAGGAAAAATAATAGGAATATCAACCCATAATCTTAAAGAGGCAAAAGAGGCAAAGCTGCAGGGAGCAGATTATATTGGAGTTGGACCAATTTTTCCTACATCCGGGAAAAAAGATGCAGGAACACCAAAAGGGGTAAAGATAATTACCGCAATAAAAAATGAGGTAAAAATACCCGTAGTGGCTATAGGTGGTATATCAGCTGAGAATGTCCAGGAGGTATTAAAAGCAGGAGCAGATGGGGTAGCTGTTATCTCGGCTATCTTCTCCCAGAAAGACGTCTTAAAGGCTACCAGGGAACTTTATAATAAAATTCAAGAATTCAGACATAATTTATAATGCTAACCGTATATACAGAATCCGAGGAAGAAACTTTAAATTTAGGAATTAAAATAGGAGAAAATATTTTTTATCCATCATTAATAGCTCTTATAGGTGAACTGGGCAGTGGGAAAACCACTCTTGTCAGGGGTATAGCAAGAGGAATGGGAATAAAAGCGAGGGTAAAAAGTCCGAGTTTTATCATCATTAATGAGTACCCTGGTGTTATTCCCCTTTACCATTTTGACCTTTACAGATTAAATGACCCTCAGGAGATTAACTCATTAGGTTATGAGGAGTATTTTTATAAAAAAGGAGGGGTGGTGGTAATAGAGTGGGCTGATAAAATTCTGGAATTTTTACCTTCTGATTATCTGGAAATCAGGTTAAAAGTTGAAGATCTTGAGAGAAGAAAACTCATACTTTTATCCAGAGGAGATAAAAAATACTCCAAGCTAATTGAAAAACTCAGGGAAAATACTAAAAGGGGAAAAATTGATGTTAATACTGGGAATGGAAACATCCCTTCCTGAAGGATTTGTTTTTCTCGCAGAAGATGGAAAAATTATAAATTACCATAAAATTCCTCCACGTAGCTCCTCCGGGTACCTTGTGCCCGCAGTTAAATTGATGCTCGAGGAAAAAAATATCTCTATAAATGAAATAAAAGCTGTAGTAGTAACCACCGGTCCTGGATCATTTACAGGTGTGAGAATTGGAGTTAGTTTTGCAAAATCTCTATCTTTTTGCCTTAACATTGGATTAATAGGAATTCCCACTCTTGACTGTATTTCTTTTTCTGCTAATTGTTCGGGAATTATCTGCTCCTTAATAGAAGGATACGGTGGATGCTATTTTGCCGCATTTTTTGAAAAAGAAAAAAAACTCAGAAAAATAGGGAATTACCTTTTTTTACCGGTAAAGCAAATAATGAGTATGGCAAAAAAATTCTCACCCCAGAGGGTAACCTTCATCCTTTCAAACAGAACTTCTTTTCCGGCGATAAATCAAAATGATAAATTTTACCTTTATAAAGATGCCATCGATCTTGACAGAGGTATGCTGAAGATAGCACTAAAGAGAATAAAAAATAACAGTCTGGATAATCCCTTAACCCTTAAACCCGTTTATGTTTCACCACCCAGAATAAAAAGAAGCACAAGATGGAAGATACAATAATTCAGGAGATTAATATCCGCCCCATGCGGGAAAGAGATATTCCGGAAATTGGAAATATCGAGCGTCTGTGTTTTTCCTCTCCCTGGACCTCTCAACTTTTTGCTCTGGAGCTAAAAAGAGAAGGATTTGCCTATTACTGGATTATTGAGCTCAAGGGCAAAGTGGTTGGCTATGCAGGATACTGGAAGATTCAGGATGAGGCTCACATTGTAACTTTTGCAATTCATCCCCTTTATCGTGGAAGGGGACTGGGAAAAATATTACTTGATTATATTTTAAAGGATATTCAGAACAGAGGAATAAAAAAAGTGACCCTTGAGGTTAGAGAAAGCAACAAGGTTGCTCAGCGTCTTTATGAAAAATTTGGGTTTAAAAAAATAGCTATAAGACCCCGTTATTACCAGGATAAAAACGAGGATGCTTTTATATACTGGAAGATCCTTTAATTTTTATTTTTATCAATTGTTGGTTAAATAATTCAGAACTGGATTATTTCTCAAATTTTAAATAAAAAAGAGAGGCTGGAAAGTTTTTAAGGATTGGTTACCTGCATTTTTTGTTCCTCTCATATGACCACTTCTAATTTTTGAATGAAAAAGTATTGAGGTTATTTCTTTGCTTCGCGATACTTGCGCTCTGAAATTGGGACACCTTTCATAAGACTTTCTATTTTAAGGGCTCCTGGGTATCC
>JAGGTG010000218.1 GCA_021163905.1 Candidatus Aerophobota bacterium | reverse complement strand
TAAAAATTGTCCCTTCCACAGGAGCATCCAATAGCCTTTTAAGCTCTTCATCTAAATTTTGTTCCTGCTACCCTCCATACTAATACTATTATACAATAAGAGGGAACATCAGTTACAATAATACCCTGATCTGATTTTACTCTCTTACCAGAAGTTTTCCGAGTTTTTTTAGTATACATAGAAGTATCGGAGAACTATATAGTCGCAAGGAAAGCATTGCAGTGCCAGATAAAACTCATATACACTTCTGATATAACTCCAGAATGTCCTCAATTTGCATAACTTTAGGGTTTTTCTTCATAGCTCCCTGCTTAAGAGTCTCTTTAGCCATTTCATCTATTGATTCTCTTCTTACCCCTATTTCACTTAATGTGGATGGTAGATTAATATCCTTTATTAAGTTTTTCACAGAGCTGACAGCTTTTAAGGCAGCCTCCCGTAAAGATAGAGCCTCTACTCTCTCACCCATAAGATAGGCAACCTGGGCATACTTTTCCAGGCGAGCAGAGAGATTATACTCCATAATATAGGGCAACAGTAAACCAACTGTACTGCCATGATCGGTATCAAAAAACCCTCCTACAACCATCCCCAGTCCATGAGCTGCTCCTGCTCCAGCCTGAGCTATAGCCATACCGGCTAAATTTGAAGCTACAGCCATATTCTCCCGAGCCTGTATGTCATCGCCGGTCCATACAGCTTTTCTCAGATTTCTTGAGATTAAGTAAATAGCCTGAGCTGCCAGGGCATCGGAGATAGGTTGAGCTGAGCGAGATACAAAAGCCTCTACGGCGTGGGTCAGAGCATCCATACCCGTACAGGCTGTAAGGTAAGGGGATTGAGATGCCATAAGCAAAGGATCAAGAATAGCCACTCTGGGAAAGGTAAAGGGGCTTCTTACAGCAAATTTGGCCTTTCCACTTGTAAATACGGAGTATGGAGTTACTTCACTTCCTGTTCCTGAAGTGGTGGGCACGGCAAGAATGGGAAGAAGGGGACCTTTAATTATTTTTCTTTCCTCTCTATAGTCTTCAATATCTCCTCCCTGAGTTTGGTCTTTTATAAAGTATCTTTTCATTTTCTCAATCTTTCTCCACAGTAAGGACAAAAAACAGGATTTCCTTTAAACAGCTTGCCACAATAAGGGCAGACCCTGGTAATTTTATCCTCTCCAGAAGGAGGACGCTGACGGGAGCGAAAAATAAGGTAAAGAGGTAAAAATACAATAAGTAAAAACCACACTCCCAGGAACCATCCAATAACAGCACTCTTGCTGTAGCCTCTTTTTCTTGCATCTGATGCAACCCAAAAAGCAATGAGAAGAGGGATAATAAAACTTATAAGCAATAAAAATCCCATAGGCTAATCACCCTTTATTAGCCTTTTGGGCTTTAATAAATTCCTTTTCCAGCTGCGATAGTCTTTTATTTAACTCATCAGTTGCTTTTTTTAGCTCCTGGAGCTGAATGTTTAGTATATTAAACCTGTCTGCAACACTTTTAATATCGCTTATTTTCTTATCAAGTTCATTTAGTTTTTGTTCCAATTTATGTATTTTCTCATCAGGTGAGGAGATGGAGATACTGGTAAGAGAGTTCTTAATTTCCTGAACGATGGTTTTCAACTCGGAGATATCCTGTACTTTACCTTTCATATCCTCGATATTTTTCTGAAATTCTGGAATTACCTGCATTTGCTTTTGCAGGGTATTTATTTTCTCATTTAACTGGGAAATTGAGGCAACATTTTTTTGAAGCAGGGAAATTTGCTTATTTAATTTCTCTACCATTTCTTGCTGGACTTTAAGTTTCTCAATTTCATCTTTCAGGGAAGAGAGATTTTGCAATTTTTCCTCAATCACATCTACTTTTTCTTTCATCTTCAGAGTTTGTGTTACCTGTTTTTCCAGGGCTTGTACCTTCTTATCAAGAGAGGACAGATTTTCCAACCTGGCACTAATAGTCTCCAGTTTCTTTCTAAGCTCACTCGCACTTACACTTTCTCCACTAACTGATTCAACGGGAGTCTCCTTACTTTCCTTAATTTCAATGGGTTTTTTAAGGGAAATTGGTATATTCGCTATTTTAGCAACACTCTGGAAAAGACTTTTAATCTGGGGACGGGGTTGAATAAGCCAGGCTCCTTCAAGGTATATAAATGCCTGATTGTAAAGTTTTGCGTTTATATAATCGATGCTACTTCTTACAAAGTAATCATAAAGGGGTGAAGGACCCCACTCTTTAGGAGAGACACTTCTGTAATCCTTTACAGCCTTAGCTGTAAGCCTGGAAGCTGCATCCTGATCATCTAATCTCCAGTAAACAACGGCCTGCAGTATTTGAGTTCTTATTACCTCTCTTTGATTTTCACTTTCCTTTTCTCTTTGCTCCAGGCTTATATACTTTTTAAACCAATCAATGGCACTTTGATAAAGGCCTTTAGCATGCTCCTTTTCGCCCTTTGCCTCAGATCTCAAACCTAAAAGATAGGCAATTTGACCAAGATGAAGGTAAGGAAGAGAAAAATCTGGCCATACCTTTATAACACTGCTGTACTCTTTAATAGCTTGATAAAAATAATCTGAATTAATATTGGTAGCAAAATAGTAGGCTCTTGCTAATCTAACCCGTACTGCCAAATTATCCGGGTTTTTCTCAAGAATAGAGGAGTAAATTTTAATAGCCTCTTCAAATTTTCCCTCCTCTACTGCCCTGTTGGCAAATTCCATTTCACTGGAAATTTGCTGATTTTGAGGGTTCTGGGGTTGAGGTTTAGTTTGAACTTGGTTCCCAGAAGAAGGCTGTATAGGTTGAGTTTGAGAATTTTTAGACTGCTGCTTAGGTGAAGATTGTTGTTGGCTCTGTTGCGCAAAGGAAAGTGATTGGAAAGATAAAAAAATAAGGAAACCTGCAGTTAAAACAGTAAATAATAAAAATTTTCTCTTTTTTTTAACTAATTCTTCATCTTTTTTCAATTTTTTACCTTATCGCAGAATTATTAAAACCAAAGATAGAAAGAACCTGGTGCCGGAGGAGGGATTCGAACCCTCACGAGGGGCAAACCTCACTGGATTTTGAGTCCAGCGCGTCTACCAGTTCCGCCACTCCGGCAAGATCTTCTTCACCCTCATTATAATTTAATTTTCGCAAAAATGCAAATGGTAATGTTTCTTTAATTTTTTGCCTTGGTGTCCAAATAG
>JAGGTG010000009.1 GCA_021163905.1 Candidatus Aerophobota bacterium | reverse complement strand
AAGAACCTGTTTTGCCTTAGAACTTTATCCTCCTTTCCCGGTTTTAAAACAAGAAAAAGATGTGTTTCACACCCACAGTCACTGGATCCAAATTTAGAAATCATGGCTTTAAATCCTGTATCTTTAGCAATTTTCCTGGCAAGATTACACTCCCATCTTTTACCTTCTCTTATCCAGATCCTTTTTATCTCAACCTCAGGGTGATTCAGCAGATAATCAACATGCCAGAAAAGCTTTTTCTCTTTTCTCAGGTGCCTTTGGACTCTTTTCTCAAGATTATTCTGCCCGGAACCAATGTATATGTAGTAACCTGTGGGAAAGGTAAATTTACCGAGTTTACCAATACAGATGTTTATCTTCTTTTTTACCTCAATTACAAGAACATAAGTTCCTCTCAACCTAACTTTCCTATTTCTTCTCCTCTGATTTTTTTTCTTATTTCCTCACTTAACCTGATAATGTCAGCTATATTTTTCTTTTCTATCAGGATAAAACTGCCGGGATAATTTAAGGAAAATAGTTTTTCCTTATCTTCTTTTTTAAGTTTTTCAGGCCAGTTAAAGGCTATTTTTTCAACACCTTTTTTACCTTCTTCTTTAAAATTTTTAATTATCAGGAAAAGAGGAAGGGCATTATTTGATATACAGGCAAATTCGGCCTCTCTCAGGGCATAAAAATTTCCATTGAAAGATATTGCCACTCCTCCTTTTTCTTTTACCAGTCTAAGGGCTACCGCATCGGTTATACTATCTCCAATATAAATTATATCCTCTATCCTGCATTTTTTCTCTTTTGCTATTTTTTTAACTATCCTTGCCTTCTCCTTTCCTCCTACAGGATTTACTTTTTTAAAAATATTCCCGCATTTCATTGAAGGAATTTGGTGAAAGAATATTTCATCCAGCTTTTCAAGGGTTTTTTTAGTCTCAAGAGAGATCTGTTCATTCTTATCTGGAGGAGAAAGAGAAAATTTAAGGATCCTCTGGTAGATCTTGATAAGCTGTTTTCTTTCATGCTCAGAGATAAAATAGCTATCAAGATCAAGAGGAGTTGAAAAGGTATTTTCCCGGGGAAGGTCAATTATCTCACATAGTGCATCTATATAAGGAGAGTAGCTGGTACTTATTATAAATATCTGTATTTCAGATTTTAAATTTTTTAACATATCCTTTGCCCCGGGGACAAATTTTAAACTTCTCTTTGAGAATTGTTTTATTTTCTCATTGGTTAATCTGTAAGCTTTAAAAAAAGGCACGATCAACTTTAAGGTTCCCCCTGCAGTATACCCTTCTTTTTTTATCACATCGGCAAGATAATCATCGTATCTACTTATTATGGTAAAAAATTTATCACCACAGGGAAGGAAACTCTGGCATATCTCAAATGCATTATCATTTAAAGTTATGGGTCCTTCACAGTCTATACACAGGATTCTCATTTTATCTCCAGTTTTTTGATAAGAGTTGGCTTTTCCAGATTTAAAGGATCTATCTTTCCCTCGGATATAAGCTTTAAGGTGGAGAGGATAAGTGGAAATTCTCTTTTTTTCTGTTCTTCTCTTATAGCAGAGAAAAGAGGCTGGCTTTCTCCCTCCTCTTTTTTTATCAAAGATAAGCTTTTATACCTTAACTTTTGTTCAATTTCATCCCATAAATGATCAAATCCTGGTCCTTTAATAGGAAATGTGCAGTACGTCAGAGCTGGTCCTGCATCCAGATTTTCTGTTACCCTGTGAATCATAATTCCTGTAGTATCCTTCTTTTTCTCTATAAGCTGCCATATAACCTCCTGCCAGGTTCCTTTTGGTCCTTCAGGAAGGGCGGGGTGGAGGTTAAGTACCATAAAATTTTTACAGAACTTTGCTCCAAGAATTAGCATATATCCGGCAAGAAAAATTATCCTTGCCTGGTATTTGGAGATTCTCTTTATAATTTCATTATCGTAAAGATCTCTCCATTTGTTTATAAGGTTAGAATTTCCCTTCTTTGTCTCCATTAGTCCCTTTTTTCTCAGATCAGGATAGAATTTTTGAGAAGAAAAACAGATAATAGGTATACCAAGATTTTGAACTAATTTAATAAATTTATCACTTTCCTTTCCCTCTCCTGTTTCTCTGTTACTGAAAACATAACAAATCTCGATATTTCTTAATTTTCCCTTCTTTACCTCTGCCCAGGTTTTCTCTAAAAGAGTACGGGCTTGTTTATCCCTTCCAGTAGAAAACCAGCCAATTCTAAATTTCATTTTCCCCTTTTAAATTCTTTTAAAAGTTCCTTTCCCGGATAATTTAACCTGCCAAACCCTGTAATACTTATGGCGGCAGCTTTTGTTCCGATTTTTCCACATTCGGGAAGCGATAATCCAGTTAAAACTCCAGCAAGAAAACCTGCCGCGTAAACATCACCTGCTCCAGTGGTATCTACAGGATTGGTTTTTATTGACGGTATAAACCATTCTCCATCGGAAGATACGATAAAAGATCCCTTACTTCCTAATTTACATACTACTATTTTTATACCAAGTTGCAAAAGCTTTACCGACCCTTTTTTAAAATTCTCTCCAGTTAAAATCTCAATTTCTCTTTGAGTTAAGAAGATGATCCGGGTTTTTTTGAGAATGGGGAAAAGTATCTCCCATTTTTTTATAGCGTAAGGTTCCCCTGGATCAAAACTTATCTTATTTTTCACTTCTTTAATGATTTTCTTCTGTGTTTGAAAGGAAACTTCCCCGAGAAAAGAACTTGTATGTAAAAATGTTGCCTTTTCAATATAGCTTACATCCATTTGATTAAAAATTAAATTGTCATTGGTACCCGGGCAAATTAATGTACTTCTTTCCCCATTTTCATCCACAAGAGTGATGCAGATGCCCGTTTTTCCCTCTCTTAAAATCCTCCTGGTGTCTATTCCTACCTTAGATAGATCTTCCAGAAGAAAGTCTCCTTCTCTGTCCTTGCCTACCTTACCTATAAATCCACAGGAAAAACCCATCCTGGCAAGGGCATAGATAGTATTTGCAGCTGATCCCCCTCCACTTTTAACAATTAATTTTCCATTTTTCTCAAGAAATTCTCTTAAGGATATAAGTTCACCAGAACTCACTCTTCTCTCCAATCCCTTTTTTACTATAGGAGGATAGTTGTCAGAGTTAATTTTATATATAATATCAAGATTTAAAGCACCAAGACCCACAAAATCCATTGATATTT
>JAGGTG010000212.1 GCA_021163905.1 Candidatus Aerophobota bacterium | reverse complement strand
AAAAAGGATTTACCAGGAAAATATGCTCCTTTTTCCTGGTAGCCTAAAAAGAGACAAGGAGTACTGGCAGGAGTATTTTCGTATTTTTGACTTAAAGGATAATGAGCTGTTTTTTCTTTTGCAAGAAGGGAATGTTGCTAAAGCTTATGCCCGAATTTGTCAAGAGAAAGACGATATCCTTTTAGGAGAAATGGGGGTTGGAAAAGAGGATAACGAGGCGATAGAAGGATTATTTTATTATCTGTTAGATTGGGTAAAACGCTCAGGATTTAAAAAATTAGTTATTTCTTTACCTTCCTCTCATCCTATATTTGAGTTTTTAAAGATGGAGAATATAAAACTAAGGGAGGAGAATCCAGATAAAAGAGAAGTTTTGATGATTAGGAATATCAGCTCTCAGGGTGATGTTCTAAGAGATAAAGAGATAAAATCCAGGTTTCACTGGGGATATTTTGATAGATTTTAATTTTATGAGGAGGTATAGATGACTAATCAACAGGAAAAGTTAGCTATTGAGGGAGGAAAACCAACTATTCAGGAAAAGTTGCCTACCTGGCCGTGGTTTTCGGAGGAAATAATTCAGGCTGCAATGCAGCCTTTAAGAACAGGTAAGGTTAACTACTGGACAGGCAATTTAGGAATGGAATTTGAAAGAAAGTTTGCTAAGTGGTGTGGGACAAGGTATGCAATTAGCACTTGCAATGGGACAAGTGCTCTGCATACAGCCCTCGGTGCTTTAAACATTGGACCTGGGGATGAGGTGATTACTGTTCCTTATACTTTTATTGCCACTTCCTTTTGTGTGGTTCAGGCAGGTGCAGTTCCGGTTTTTGCTGATGTCCAAAGGGAGGATCACTGTATTGACCCTGAAGATATTAAGAAAAAGATAACACCTCGTACTCGTGCTATAATTCCGGTTCATCTTTACGGTAATGTGTGTGAGATGGATGAGATAATGGATATTGCTAAAAAATATGGTTTATATGTTATTGAGGATGCTGCTGAGGCACATGGAGCCCTTTATAAAGGGAAAAAAGTTGGCTCTATTGGAGATGTTGGTTGCTTTAGCTTCTGTCAAAATAAGACCTTTACAACTGGTGGAGAGGGTGGAATGGTTGTCACTAACAATGAGGATATTGCCTGGGAGGCACGTTCTTTCCGTGATCATGGCTATGATGTTAAAAGGAGAATGAGTCTTTTAGAAATGGAGCAGGCTTTGCCTTATATTCACCGCCGAGTTGGATTTAACTACAGGATGACAGAGGTTCAGTCTGCAATTGGCATTAAAGAGCTGGAGAGGATTGATAGCTGGAACCTGCCCAGGAGAAGGAGAAACGGAGAAATTTTAATTGAAGAACTAAAAGACTGTCCTCAAATTAAATATCTACCAGTCCATAATAAGGAAAAAGTAAATGGTTTTTATGTTTTTCCTATTGTTCTTAATCTTGAAAGACTTACCTGTGACAAAAACACATTTTTAAAGGCAATTCTTGCAGAAGGTGTTATAGCCTGGAAAGAGTTCTGGCCCCAAAGTTATAAAGAAAAAGCTTATACAGAGCACAACGGTTTTGGTAGATTTAAGTTCCCATTTGAATCAAAGGAATATACCGATCCCAAACAAGTTGAATATAATAAAGTCTTCTGCCCTAACTGTGCCTGGCTGGAGGAGAGAACATTTGTTGTTCATATGTTTCCAACATTTGAAGAGGAACATATCCGCCTTATTGCTAAAGCAATTAAGAAAGTTGCCTCTTATTATGCAAAATAGGGAGAAAAATATGAGGAATTTGATGGCTGGATGTTCTAAGGTAAAGATAACCCCTCCCGTAGGGACTCCTTTGGATGGAAATGTCCGCGATAGAGGATGTGAAGGCGTTCATGATGATATTTATGCTAAATCTTTAGTGTTAAGTGATGGGGAAAAGGAAATAGCTATTGTTAGCTGCGCTCTTTGTGTTATCCCTGGAGATATGGTAAAGAAAATTAGAAAAATAGTGAAGGAAAAGTGTGCTCTACCAGAGGAAAATATTCTCATTTGTACTTTCCATACTCACTCCGGACCATCTACGGGGGTTATCTTTAAAGAAGTAAATGAGGATTATCTTTTCTCTCTCCCAGAAAAAATTGCCTTATCGATTTGTGAGGCAAAACAAAATATTAGAAAAGTAGAGGTTAAATTTGGTTCAGGAGAGGAAAATGCCCTGCCTCATAATCGTAGGATAAAAATGAAAGATGGAAGCTTAAGGATGAACTGGGAGGATCTTTCCTTAGATGAGATTGATGCACCAGCAGGTCCTGTTGATCCTGAAGTAGGGGTAGTTATAATAGAGGAGTTAAATGGAAAACCAATAGCTACCCTGATAAACTATACCTGTCATCCAGCAATTTTAGCTGGAGACAATTTCCTTGTAAGTGAGGACTATCCTGGTTATACAATGAGGTTAATAGAAAAAGAAAAAGGGGGTATCTGTCTTTTTACCAACGGAGCTGCAGGTAACATTAATCATATTAATATTTTTGATCCAGATCAACGGCGTGGTTTTTATGAGGCTGAAAGACTTGGAACTATCCTCGGCAAAAAGGTTTTGTCTATTATGGGTACGGCTAAACCTATTCCTATAGAGAAGTTGAAAATGATAAGAGAAGAGATTGAACTTCCACTTCGAAAGATTCCCATCTCTGAAATAGAGAAAGCTAAAAAACTGATTGAAGGAAAGGAAGTTAAGAAAATATCAATGGTAGATGGGTTATCTGATGAGGTTTATGCTGAGCAGATACTTACCTTAAGTAAAATTCAAGAAAAAAGTGTTTTATCAGAAATTCAGGCAATTTCGTTGGGTAATATTGCTCTTGCAAGTATTCCTGGTGAGCTTTTTGTGGAATACGGCCTGGAGATTAAGAAAAAATCCCCTTTTCCTCATACCTTTATCATTGGCTACGCTAATGATTATGTAGGATATATTCCGACCTCGAAGGCATTTGAGGAAGGAGGATATGAAGTGAGAACAGGTATAGCTAGCAAGCTTGACCCAGGAGTAGGAGAGTTCATCACCAAGAAGGCTCTGGAAATATTAAATAAACTTAAGGAGAGTTCCAATGAAAGTTAACTGGGGAGTGATAGGAGCCTGTGGAATTGCCGATAGAAGAACAATTCCTGAGGGGATAATCCCAGCTAAAAATGCAGAGTTGGTAGCCTTGATGGATGTAGATGAGGAAAGAC
>JAGGTG010000110.1 GCA_021163905.1 Candidatus Aerophobota bacterium | reverse complement strand
GCTGTGGGGGATGCAGAGCAAGAGCGTATGCTTACTTTGGAGACTACAAGGCACCTGATCCTGGTTGCATTAATAACAAGGATGCTTTCCTCCAGCTTGAGGAGGAAAAACCTGCAGAGGTAAAGGAGAGATAATAAATGAAGGTCATGCTCATTCTTCCTCCATCTAAGTTTGTATTGAAAGATAAACTGGGAATTACCAGTATCCCCCTTGGTCTTGCCTACCTTGCTTCTTTCATTGAAAGGGATAATCATAAAATTAGAATTGTGGATTCTGCTACCCTGAGGTATAAGATCCAGGATGTTAAAGAAGAAATTGAAAGGTTCAATCCCGAAATTATAGGTGTAACTGCCACGACATCCAGTATCTACGATGCCTATGAGGTAGCAAAAATTGCAAAAGAGGTTAATCCCGGGGTAAAGGTTGTCATGGGAGGTCCTCATGTAAGTTTTACCGTAGAGGAGACACTCAAGGAGTGCCCTTTTGTTGATATAGTTGTAAGAGGGGAGGGAGAGGAAACTTTTAGAGAACTTGTGGGTTATTTTGAATCATCGAGAGGGGATGTATCATCACTTAAGGAGATTAGAGGAATAGCTTTTAGAAATAATGGTAAGATTATTCAAACAGAACCTCGACCCTTTATAAAGAACCTTGATAATATTCCTTTTCCTGCCTATCATCTTTTACCTATGGAAAAATACAGTCTAGAGGGAAAAAGATTTGCCGCCATAATGACCTCAAGAGGCTGTCCCTTCTCCTGTATTTTTTGTTCTTCCTCTCAGCTCTTTGGTAAAATCTGGAGGGCAAGATCTCCTGAAAATGTTATAGAGGAGATAAAACTATTGAAAGATAAATATGGAGTGAGAGAAATAGAGTTCCTGGATGATACATTTACCTTAAATAAGAAAAGGGCAAAGAGAATATGCGATCTTTTAATTAAAGAAGATCTTGGGGTTTCCTGGTCCTGTTCATCAAGAGTTGACACTATAGATGAATCTTTAATAGAAAAGTTAAAGAAGGCAGGCTGTCATACAATTTATCTTGGGATTGAATCAGGTTCTCAGGAAATACTTAACATAATAAGCAAGGGAATTACCTTAACTCAGGCAGAAAGAGCCATTAATCTTATAAAGAAGGTTAATCTTAATACATTTGGCTCTTTTATAATTGGAATTCCAGGAGAAACGGTAAAGACAATTAAAAAAACCATAGATTTTGCTAAAAAGTTAAGCCCTTCCTTTGCCCAGTTTACCATATGTACTCCTTACCCTGGAACAAAGCTGTTTGAAATAGCTAAAGAAAAGGGATGGCTCTTAACAAAGGACTGGTCAAAATACACCATTCTCGATCAGGTTATGAAAATTCCAGGGATGATTACCATAAACCTTAATAGATGGCTTCTAAAAGCTTACCTTAGTTTTTACCTTAGACCAAAGTTTATCATTGAACAGTTAAAAAGGAAAAATTTTCTTTTCTTTGTTACAAAAAAAGTATTCAGAGGGGTTCTGGAATACGTAGGGGTAAAGGAATAAAGGTAAAATTTATGAAAGGGATAAATCATACAGGTGAAATTCTGTACAGGGAGTATCTTGACATAGTAAGAGATTTAAAAAAGTATCTGGAAAGAAAAATGAACGGATCATCTTCTGATAATCTCTCTTTACTTGAAAAACTCTACAGGGAGGTGAAAAACTGCCAGAGGTGCTCTTTATATAAGACCCGTACTAATCTGGTTTTTGGTGAGGGGAATCCTGATGCTTTAGTCATGTTTGTTGGTGAGGCACCCGGGAAAGAGGAAGACCTACAGGGAAGACCCTTTGTGGGAGCAGCCGGGAAACTCCTAAGAAAAGCTATTAGAACTGTAGGAATATCTGAGAAACAAATTTATATCGCAAATATTTTAAAGTGTCGCCCCCCTAAAAACAGGGATCCCCAGCCTGAGGAAATCATTGCCTGTCTACCTTACCTTAAAAAACAAATTAAGATCGTAAAACCAAAGATTATCTGTACTCTCGGTAAATTCTCCACCCAGAATATCCTTAACACTACCACCGGTATTACACATTTAAGGGGAAAAAGCTTTACCGGGAATGGGGGAGAAATCATTATTCCTACCTACCATCCGGCAGCCTGTATTTACCGCCCTCCATGGAGAGAACAACTTATAGCGGACTTAAAAAAGGTAAAAATGGAGATGGATAAAATTTTAAGCGGAGTTTAAAAGATCATTTACCTGTTGAAGTGATGGTGCTCCCTCCATAGGTCCTTTTTTAGTTACACTCAATGCTCCAACTGCATTGGCAAATCTTGCTACTCTTTCAAGACTCCATTTTCTTAGCAGTCCCACTAAAAAACCAGCATCAAAACAGTCACCAGCTCCAGTTGGGTCAACTTCCTTTACTTTAAAAGATGGCACTTCAACTTTTCCTTTCTTTGTAAATACTACAGAACCTTTTTCTCCCTGCTTTAGGGCCACAATCTCTGGTCCATATTCAAGAAGTTTTTCGCAGGCAGAAAAGGTCTTTTCTATTCCGGTTAACATACAGGCTTCTTCTCCACTTGGCATAACTACATCGCTCATAGCAAGAACAGGTTGACATATTTTTCTAATTTCCTCCACCGATAAAAGTTCAGGTCTTAAATTAGGATCAAGACTTACTTTTCCTCCTGATTTTTTTACTATTTCTATTGCCCGCTGGCATACTTTTCGGCAGTCCTCATTAATAGAGAGACTGGATCCCATAATATGTAGATATTTTACCCCGGATAAGTATTTTTCATCAAGCTGTTCGATGCTTATCCTCCCTGAAGCTGCATATGGGAGATGATAGATAAATTTACGGGAGCCATCAAAAAAATAAGCAACAAAGGCAACTCCTGTTGTAAAGTTTTTACTTATCCTAACATAGGTAGTATCAACTCCATCTTTTTTTAATCTCTCAATAATTAACCTGCCAAAGTCATCTTCCCCTACTGTACCTATAATTCCACTGCTTTCCCCTAATTTTGCCACAGCATCAGCAAAAATAGCAGGGGCACCACTTGGGAAGGGTCCAACAAAAGTCCCTGGCTTATCAAGAGACTCATCTACTTTTTCTCTCATAATTTCTACTAAAAGCTCACCTATTGAAAGTATACTTACACTCATTTTACCATCTCCTGTAATTTATCGATAAGTAATCCTTCTGCAAGATTTTTTAATAATACCTTTACTTTAAAAAACGGTCAAGATAATTGAGGGGGCAATGCTTCGCATTTCCCCCTCAACGCTTGCGCTGCTCCCCCT
>JAGGTG010000213.1 GCA_021163905.1 Candidatus Aerophobota bacterium | reverse complement strand
GTGTAGGACACAGAGGCAAATCCGCCTGTTCTGTAAGATCAATTCCTGCAAAGGTACTTGAAGAAGTGGTTTTAAAGAAAATAAACCAGATAAGCCAGAATGAGATTTTACTTCAAAAAATCTTAAAGGAGGCAAACTCAAAAAGTAAAAAGGAATTGGAAGAACTTGAGAAAGAAAAGGTCATTTTGAATTTAAGAATATCTCAAGTTAAGGCAAAGGGTAAGGCTCTGGTTGATAAACTTCTTGAAGTTGGTGAGGAATATTCAAGATTTATCAAGGAAGAGTTGAAGGAGAAAGAAGAGGAATTGAAGGAACTGGAAGAGCAATTATCAGAGATTAAAACAAAGATTGAACAGTTGAAGAATTATCCTATCAACAAAGAGGTTGTAAAAGAGACTTTTGGTTATTTCAATAAGATTTTCAATGACTTAAATCCCAAAGAGAAAAAATATCTTTTAAGGCTTTTGATTAAAGAGATTATCTTTACCAAAGAAAGAATCCTTATTGATTTCTTTGAAGTCCCCTCGGTTGAGGAAATAATCAGGTCCTCTTCTGACTCTCTCAGTTTTCATTAGCGTATAGAGTGGCTCCCCGGCGAGGACTCGAACCTCGAACCTAGTGGTTACAGCTACCCTGAAGTTTCCTTCAGGACTGGACTATCTCTTCACCGTAGCCCCGTCTAATCAGGACCTTAGGTGCCGGGCGCTTCGTCCAACTTTATGTTGGACTACTCCCTTGCGGGATAGTCTCTGCACCTTCCCCCAAGATATTTGAGGGCTTGGCTCAGGGTTACCATAGTCAAGTATCAAACTTGACCGTAGGCTTCCCTGAATTCACCCAGTTTTTCAACCACGGTTTCCCGTGGAAGCTGCAATCCAGCATGGACCTCCCTATGGCAGTTAGCACAAAGCAGCATACATTTATCTAACTCTTCTTTTATTTTCTTCCAACTACGAGTGTATCCTTTGTTGGAGATCCCAAAATCCTTGTTTTTCCGGTCGAGATGGTGAAATTCAAGAGCCTCTATACATCTATCGTAACCACATATTTCACATTTCCCACCTTTGTACTCCACCGCCATTTCTCTTATCTTCTTCCGTCTCTTTCGGACAGCCTTGATAAGATAATCTCGGCGATCTTTGTACTTCCGTTTGTCACGTTGGGGTCCATGCTTCATTTACAGCCACCCGCTCTACCGATTGAGCTACCGGGGAATCTATAAAAAATAACAAAAAATCCCGGCAGCGACCTACTCTCCCGCAGGCTCTCGCCCGCAGTACCATCGGCGCTGGGGAGCTTAACTTCCGTGTTCGGGATGGGAACGGGTGTTTCCTCCCCGCTATGGCCACCGGGAAAAATTGCTATTTTTACTTTGCCCTTTGAGAACTGCACGGCGAAGGCTACCAGCATCTAACCCTCGGCCTATTAGTACCAGTAGGCTGAACGCGTTACCGCGCTTACACCACTGGCCTATCAACCTGGTAATCTGCCAGGGGCCTTACCTCCTTGACGGAGTGAGAGACCTTATCTTGGGGTGGGCTTCCCGCTTAGATGCCTTCAGCGGTTATCCCGTCCGGACATAGCTACCCAGCGATGCCGCTGACGCGACAACTGGTACACCAGAGGTCCGTCCATCCCGGTCCTCTCGTACTAGGGACAGCTCCCCTCAAATCTCTTGCGTCCACGGCGGATAAGGACCGACCTGTCTTGCGACGGTCTAAACCCAGCTCGCGTGCCGCTTTAATAGGCGAACAGACTAACCCTTGGGACGGGCTACCGCCCCAGGATGCGACGAGCCGACATCGAGGTGCCAAACCTCCTCGTCGATGGGAACTCTCGGAGGAGATAAGCCTGTTATCCCCGGAGTACCTTTTAGCCGTTGAGCGACGGCCCTCTCACACGGAACCGCCGGATCACTAAGCCCTGCTTTCGCACCTGCTCGAGGTGTCCCTCTCGCAGTCAAGCCCCCTTATGCCTTTGTACTCTTCACGCGATTTCCATACGCGCTGAGGGGACCTTTGGACGCCTCCGTTACTCTTTAGGAGGCAACCGCCCCAGTCAAACTGCCCATCAAGCACTGTCCCTCATCCGGATAACGGATGCAGGTTAGAACCTCAACATAACAAGGGTGGTATTCCACTGGCGGCTCCAGGGAGACTAGCGTCCCCCCTTCTCAGCCTCCCACCTATTCTATACATGTTATATCAAGATCCAGTGCCAGACTGCAGTAAAGGTTCCGGGGTCTTTCCGTCCTGCCGCGGATAATCGGTATCTTCACCGATACTACAATTTCACCGAGCCCCTCGTTGAGACAGTGCCCAAGTCGTTACATCATTCATGCGGGTCGGAACTCACCCGACAAGGAATTTCGCTACCTTAGGACCCTTATAGTTAGGGCCGATGTTCACCGGGGCTTCGATTTGGGCCTTGCAGCCCGCCTCTTGACCTTCCGGCACTGATCAGACCTCAGTCCCTATACTTCCCCTTTCGGGTTGGCAGAGACCTGTGTTTTTAGTAAACAGTCGCCTGGGCCTCTTTGTTGCAACCTCCTCGGGCTTCCCATAACTGGTACACCCTACGCGAGGCACCCCTTCTCCCGAAGTTACGGGGCTAATTTGCCGAGTTCCTTAACGAGGGTTCGCTCGCTCGCCTTAGCATACTCAGCCAGCCTACCTGTGTCGGTTTGCGGTACGGTCACCTGAGCACATCACCTAGAGGTTTTTCTTGGCAGTTGGAGTCAACCTCTTCCCCCTATATAAAAGGGGTCCCCATCACAGCTCGGAATTAATGAGGGTACGGATTTGCCTATACCCTCTTCCTTACTGCTTGGACCTGGTAGGTCAGCACCAGGCAGGCCTATCCTCCTGCGTCACCCCATCGGCTTAGCAGCGCTCAAGGTGGTGCCGGAATTTTGACCGGCTGCCCATCGCCTACGCCTTTCGGCCTCGGCTTAGGACCGACTAACCCTGGGTGGACGAGCCTTCCCCAGGAAACCTTAGGCTTCCGGCGCAAGGGATTCTCTCCCTTGTCTCGTGTACTCATGCCGGCATCATCTCTTCCACGTCGTCCAGGTACCTCTCGGTTCCCCTTCAACCTACCGTGGAATGCTCCCCTACCGAGCCAGAGTCTTATAATATAGTTACTGGTTATTAGTTCCTGGAAAAACCAAGAACCAACTCCTAGTAACCACACTCTGACTCCCGCAGCTTCGGTAGCAGGCTTAAGCCTCGATAAATTTTCGGCGCAGGATCGCTAACCCAGTGAGCTGTTACGCACTCTTTAAAGGATGGCTGCTTCTAAGCCAACCTCCTGGCTATCT
>JAGGTG010000208.1 GCA_021163905.1 Candidatus Aerophobota bacterium | reverse complement strand
AAGGGGGAGCAGCGCAAGC
Source organism: Candidatus Aerophobota bacterium (assembly GCA_021163905.1). Lineage (GTDB taxonomy): Bacteria > Aerophobota > Aerophobia > Aerophobales > B3-G15 > JAGGTG01. The sequence continues at coordinate 3,304 of JAGGTG010000208.1, read as the reverse complement.
GTTGAGGGGGAAATGCGAAGCATTGCCCCCCTCAATTAGCTTGACTTAAATTAACCCTGCCTTTCAGAACATTGCGAAATTTAATGGAGGCAAAAATTCCCGTACAATGGGAAAGGATAAGTTTTTAAATGTTAAACTCACCACATACCTGAGGGTATTAATTAGTCCAGAATGAGCACATCCCAGAATTAATATCAGTCCCGAAGGTATATCTGTTAACAAAGCTTGATCACCCAGAATTTCATCTTTAACTCAACTTTTGTTTTTTCATTTTATCATTTTCTCTTTTGTTTGTAAAGATAAAATAGTTCCAGTTTCGGGAGGTTGAAAGAATTTGCCATTATTTGAAAAAATGTTAATAATAATAGAAAAAATTCATGTAATTTAATTAGTACTTGCTGCATTAGGTAAAAATAAAGATATTGAAAAGGAGAGTTAAATTGAGCCTTGTCCCCCTGAGAAGGATTCTTAAAGAGGCTGAGAAGGGAAACTACGCTGTGGGATATTTTGAAAGCTGGGATTATGGTTCTCTTGATGCTACTATAAGAGCAGCTGAGGAGGTTAATTTTCCTGTAATAGTTGGATTTGGAGCAAGAACATTTGTAAATGAAGACGGCTGGGATGACAGAAAGTTAACCTCCTTTGCTAAAATGGGTAGAGAAATGGCTGAAAGATCCTCTGTTCCTGTAAGCTTTATTTTAAATGAGTCCAGTAACCTGTCGATGCTGAAAAGAGGAATGGAGGTCGGTTTTAACTGTGTAATGTTTGATGGGTCCGAACTTTCCCTTGAGGAAAATATCGAGCTAACTAAAAAGGTGGTGGAAGAGGCAAAAAAGTGGAAGGTTGATGTAGAGGCTCAACTGGGAAGAATTCCTTCCCCGGAGAAACCCCTGAAATCCTCCTATCTTACCTCACCGGGAGAAGCAAAAATATTTGTAGAAAAAACGGGCGTTGTTGCCCTTGCTATCTCTGTAGGGAACATTCATATGTCCAGAGATAAGGTATTTTCCGTTGATCTTACCCGTATTGAAAAAATAAGAAATCTTGCCTCTGTCCCTCTGGTGATGCATGGGGGGACGGGATTCCCCGATGAACTCGTTCCTGAAGTGGTAAAAAAGGGAGTTTATAAGTTTAATCTGGGAAGCATTCTGAAAAAAGCTTTTCTAAAAGAGCTGAAACTGGGTTTACTTAAAGAGGATTTAGAAAAGGATGATCTTGCCAGCATCCATGATCTTATAGATTCCAGAGGAGAAAGGGGAATTTTTGAGAGGGCTTATTTTGCTGTAAGAGAAATTATAAAAGAGAAAATAAGACTTTATGGTATGATATAATTAAAAGGAGATTTTTATGTCAGATGAGATGAAAATAGAGAAAGGTAAACTTATCCAGATGTACACCACTATGGTCAGGATAAGGCAGTTTGAGAATAGGGTATACCTTCTTTTTCTTCAGGGAGAGATGCCCGGGACAATCCATCTTTATCAGGGAGAGGAAGCTATAGCGGCAGGTGTTTGTGCTAATTTAACTAAGGAAGATTTAATTACCAGTACTCATCGTCCCCATGGTCATGCCATAGCTAAAGGAGTTTCATTTAAATCCTTGATGGCTGAGCTTTTTGCTAAAAAAACCGGTTGTTGTGAGGCAAAAGGGGGATCCATGCATGTTGGGGATATAGATGTAGGTATGGTTCCGGCAATAGCCATTGTCGGAGGAGGTATTCCTGTAGCCACAGGACTTGCCCTCGCCTGTAAAATGATGCACCTTAAAAGAGTCGTTGTATCTTTCTTTGGAGATGGTGCTTCTAATACAGGTGCTTTCCATGAGGGGATTAATATGGGATCTATCTGGGATCTTCCCATAGTTTATGTATGCGAGAACAATCTTTACGGAGCCTCCACCCATGTAAGTAAAGTCATGAAGATAAAAGATGTTGCACAAAGAGCTATCTCTTATGGAATTCCAGGGAAAGTGGTTGATGGTAATGATGTATTTGCTGTTTATGAGGCATCAAGAGAGGCTATTTTGCGGGCGAGAGAGGGAAAAGGCCCCACACTTCTTGAATGCAAGACCTACAGGCGAGGAGGACACTCCCGCTCCGATGCCTGCAGATATAGATCTAAGGAAGAAGAAAAGTTCTGGTTGTCAAAAGATCCTATTTCTCGTGCCAGGGAAAGGTTGATAAATATGGGAATTTTAACCTCACAGAAGGCTAAGGAAATAGAAGACAGGGTAAAAGAAGAAATTGAAGAGGCTATTGAGTATGCAAGATGTAGTCCTTCTCCCAAACCAGAGGATACTTTGAGTAACGTATTTGCCTGAAGGGGGTAGAAAATTGAGAAAGCTAACTGTAGCTGAGGCTATAAGAGAGGCTATAAGAGAGGAGATGAGACATGATAAGAGGGTTTTCTGTATAGGGGAAGATATAGGAATAGAGGGAGGATTTGGAGGTGCCTTTGGTGTTACCCAGGGTTTATCAGAGGAGTTTGGGCATGAAAGAATTCTGGATACCCCTATATCTGAGGCAGCAATTGCTGGAGCAGCTATAGGAGCTGCCATTATGGGGATGCGTCCTATAGCAGATGTTCAGTATGGAGATTTTATCTTTATAGCTATGGATCAGCTTGTCAATAATGCAGCAAAGCTCAGGTATTTATCGGCAGGAAAGATAAAAATCCCTTTGGTTATGCGTATTCCCGTGGGAGCATCGGGAAGGGGAACCCAGCATGCCCAATCTCTCGAGTCCATTTTTTCTCATATTCCCGGTCTTAAGGTAGTTTGTCCCTCCACTCCATATGACGCCAAGGGACTTTTAAAAACAGCTATCAGAGATGATAATCCGGTAATGTTTTTTGAACACAAACTCCTCTACGGAGCCAAGGGTAGAAGGGAAGCTATTGATGTAAGTATGGATGTTCCGGAAAAGGAGTACCTCATTCCCTTGGGATGTGCGGATATAAAAAGAAAGGGAAAAGATATAACTGTAGTTGGTCTTTTGCGAACAGTCCACACGGCACTTAATGCAGCCTATGATTTAGAAAAAGAAGGAATAGAACTTGAGGTTATAGACCCAAGGTGTCTTGTCCCCCTTGATGAGGATACCATTCTACAATCAGTTAAAAAAACAGGTAGACTAATTGTAATTCAAGAGGATAATCTTTTTGCAGGGTGGGGAGCAGAAATAGTATCTCTTGTTACGGAGAAGGCTTTTGACTTTCTTGATGCACCCCCAAAAAGAATTGGCCCTCCCCCTACTCCTGTTCCTTTCGCTCCTGTAATGGAAAAATACTATGTGCCTGATGAGAAG
>JAGGTG010000108.1 GCA_021163905.1 Candidatus Aerophobota bacterium | reverse complement strand
GACTATAATTATATAATAAACACTCCAGAACTTAAGGCTCTCTATGATAAGGTAGATGTGGGAAGATACACAAGAGACGATCTTAAAAGAATACTGGATCATCAAATGTGGCTTCTAAATCATACATTTGAGGAACACGAGAAGATAAATTCTCTTCTTGGAAATGGGAAGGTTGAGGTGACTGTAGTTCCTTATGCGCACCCAATTGGATCTCTACTTAATGACTTTGGATGGTATGAGGACTTCGATGTTCACGTTAAGAAAGCTCATGAGATTTACAAGAGGTATTTAGGGGATAATACAGTCGAACCTCAAGGAGGATGGGCAGCAGAGAGTGCATTAAATGATAAAACCCTTGAAATATTAGCTAACAATGGATGGCAGTGGGTGATGACAGATCAAATGGTTCTTGATATTCTTGGGATTCCAAATACTGTTGAAAATTACTATAAGCCTTGGGTGGCAGAATTTAATGGTAAAAAGATTTATCTCTTCCCCAGAAATCATGATCTAAGTGATAGGGTAGGATTTAGATATTCTGGAATGAACCAGTACCAAGCAGTTGAAGATTTCGTGAATGAGCTTCTAAAAATACAGAAGGAAAATTATGATGGAAGGCTTGTTTATGTTGTTACACTTGATGGTGAAAACCCATGGGAACACTATCCATTTGATGGTAAGTTGTTCATTGAAGAGCTCTATAAGAAACTTACCGAGCTTCAAAATCAGGGTCTTATAAGAACAGTGACTCCAAGTGAATACATTCAAATGTACGGAGATAAAGCCAATAAACTTGCTCCAAAGTTGATGAAAAGGCTTGACTTTACTACGGAAGAGAAAGTTAAGGTATTAACGGAGGCTCAGAGCCTTGGAGAGCTTTATGATCTAGCAGGTGTTGAAGAGAACATGCAATGGCCAGAGTCCAGCTGGGTTGATGGAACACTCTCTACATGGATAGGAGAGTCTCAAGAAAACTTAGGATGGTATTGGTTATATCTTGGAAGAAAGACATTATTTGAAAACAAGAACAAGATAAGCAATTGGGATACTGTATACGAGTACCTCCTAAGAGCGGAGGCAAGTGACTGGTTCTGGTGGTATGGAAGCGATCAGGATAGTGGCCAGGACTTTACTTTCGATCGCTATCTTAAAACCTACCTGTATGAAATGTATAAATTTGCGGGTTTAGGAATTCCAAGCTATCTTTTTGGAAACTACTTCCCCAATGGAGAGCCGTATATATTAAGAGAATTGACAGGACTTCCTGAGGGAGAAAAGAAAGCTTGGTCAAGTTTATCTTCACTGGCTGAGGAAGTGGAGGCCTATTTCGATGACAAAGGAGTGCATTTCATTGTAAAGACTATAAAGGACTTTGAAATAAGTATATTTGAGCCTGGAAAAGTTATGGGCAATACCTTTACGCTTCTTCAATCTAAACCAACTGAACTTAGATATGACATATTTCCATTTGGCAAAGACAGTGTAGGTCTTATGATAACTACACACATACTAGTAAAGGATGGAAAAGCTGAGATATACAAAGCAATGGATTATGAAAATAGTGAGAAAGCTGGAGAAATAGATATTAATCAGATAGAAAATGGAATAGAGGTAATACTTCCATTCGACTATCTAGATAGTCCGGCAGACTTTTACTTTGCTGTTTCAACAGTTAACGAGCAAGGAGAACTGGAGATAATAACCACTCCTATTGAAGTAAAACTTCCAAAGCAAGTTGAAGGGGTTGTCGTCGCTGAGATAAAGGATGTAGAGGGAGATGATTACGGTCCTGGAACGTATACTTACGCTACAAACAAAGTTTTTGTTCCTGAGCATCTTGATCTCCTTAAGGTTAGAGTTCTTGAAAAGCCAGGATCTTATGTGTTTGAATACTACTTTAAAGAACTTGGCGATAACCCATGGAATGGGCCTAATGGTTTTAGTTTGCAGATTATTGAAGCGTACTTTGACTTCAAAGATGGTGGAAATTCATCTGCTATTAAAATGTTCCCAGATGGACCAGGAAGTAACGTAAATTTAGATCCAGATCATCCATGGGATCTCGCTATTAGAGTTGCTGGTTGGGACTATGGAAACATAATAGTCCTTCCAAATGGGGAATCAATTCAAGGGGAATTGAAGATCTCCGCCGATCCTACTAAGAACGCAATAATTGTTGAAGTTCCAAAGAAGTACCTTGAGATCAACAAGGACTATGGAGTGTGGGGAGTAATTCTCGTTGGTTCTCAGGATGGTTATGGGCCTGATAAGTGGAGACCTATAGCAGTCGAAGCTGAAGAGTGGAAGGGTGGTGGCGGTGACGTTAATGCAGTGGTAGCTGGAGTAGCTCCGAGAGTGTATGATCTATTAGCTCCAGAGGCCTTCAAACCTATCCAAGAAGAGCAATTAAACAGTTATGACGCTGAAAATAACAAGAGAGCAACAGTGAAAATGGTATTGTGGGTGAGGGGAGCTGAAGAAAAACCCACGGAAACTGAAACGCCAACTAAGACAGAGACTCCAACTGAAACTCCCCCTACGACCACTTCACCAACAACAAGTTCCCCAGCGGAATCCCCAACATCACCAACCGAGTCACCAACAGAGACTGGTGGAATCTGTGGCCCAGCAGTATTCATTGCACTACTCCTAACACCATTAGCATTAAGAAAAAGGAAGTGATTAATCCCTTTTTACTTTTTAAAATTCTTATAAGGTGTTAAAATAAAATGAGAGAGGTGGCTAGAGATGGCTGAAGTTAAGCTTGAAGGGGTTTGGAAAATATTTGATGGTGTTGAGGCAGTTAAAGAGCTTGATTTAAAAGTTAGAGATGGTGAATTCATGGTTCTTCTTGGGCCAAGTGGATGTGGGAAAACTACTACTCTTAGGGTGATAGCTGGTCTAGAAGAGCCCACAAAGGGTAAGATTTTTATTGGAGAGAGACTTGTAGCGGATACAGAGAAAGGCGTTTTTATTCCTCCTAAAGATAGAGACATTGCCATGGTTTTTCAAAGCTATGCACTTTATCCCCATATGACAGTTTACGACAATATTGCTTTTCCACTAAAATTAAGAAAGGTTTCCAAGCAGGAGATTGATAAAAGAGTTAGAGAAGTAGCAGAACTTCTTGGTTTAACTGAACTCTTGAAAAGAAAACCTAGGGAACTGTCAGGTGGTCAAAGGCAGAGAGTGGCCTTGGGTAGGGCAATTGTTCGGAAACCACAAGTGTTTCTCATGGATGAGCCATTATCAAATCTTGATGCAAAGTTAAGAGTTAAGATGAGGGCTGAGCTTAAAAAGCTCCAGCGTCAGCTTGGAGTAACCACAGTCTATGTCACACATGATCAAGTTGAGGC
>JAGGTG010000061.1 GCA_021163905.1 Candidatus Aerophobota bacterium | reverse complement strand
CTCTGCATCGGGAATTTCAAATTTTCTCATGGAGAGTAAACCTCCTTAAGTGGTTACTCTCATTATATCAAAAATCTAATTATGCGCAATTAATTACGTCGTTACATATAGTATAACGTTTGGCGAGTATGCGAAGCCCGTAAGGGTTTGAGTAAGCAAAGCAAACCGCAACCCGCTCGAACGAAGTGAGGACGAGGAGCGAAGCAACAAAGTGTTCCGTCCAAAACCTTAGATCATCGTATAATACATTCGCTGACATATTTTTTCACCTTGTCCTTTATGGCATTTAATTCGTCTTCAGAAAAGCATTTTGCATTACCGGCAAATGATTCATCTAATATCTTTGATATAACAAACTTTTGCAAAACGTATCTCTTTGTACCTCTAATTAACTTGGCTATGCAAATTAAATCGTCTTTTGTTAGGAGATCCTTCACGACTGTGGTTCGAAATTCGTAATCTATATTGCTATTTAGGATTATTGTAATGCTTTCCATTATCTTTTTTATACAAACATCTGTCTGCACAACATCAGGGTATTTTTCAAGAGGAGCTTTAATATCCATTGCTATGTAATCGATCAGATTTTTAGTCAGCAATCGCTCCAAAATTTCTGGATAACTGCCATTTGTATCGAGTTTTATAAGATAACCCATTTCCTTTACCCTTTCTATAAACTCTATTAAACCATGTTGAAGCAGAGGTTCTCCACCCGTGATAACTACACCATCTAATTTACCAACCCTTTTCCTTAAGAAAGAAAGTATTAAATCTTCATCTAAGATGTCTGAAAATAGTTTCGGATTTACTAATTCTGGATTATGGCAGTAGGGACATCTAAAATTACATCCCTGGGTAAAGATAATTGCGCTGATTTTACCCGGATAGTCTATCAAAGAGAATTTCTGAAAACCAGCGATTTTCATTTTGTAATCACCTTAAAACTATTCCTCATTCTGAACTCTTCCTTTTTTCCGTCATTCCATTGGTTTACGGGCCTCAAATAACCTACAACTCTTGAATATACTTCACATTTAACATTGCACTTCGGACAAGTAAAATGCTCTCCTGAAAGATAACCATGGTTTGGACATATGCTAAATGTTGGTGTGATGGTAAAATATGGCAGTTTGTAATTATAACATATTCTCTTAACAAGATTTTTTACAACATCGCTGGGAGTAATTCTTTCTCCAACAAAAATATGGATAACAGTTCCCCCTGTATATTTCGTCTGCAGTTCGTCCTGTAAGTCAAGAGCTTCAAATATATCATCTGTATAATTAACTGGAAGTTGAGAGGAATTTGTATAAAATGGCTCTGCACCATTTTTGAAGGCTTGCTCATTTGCACATATTATATCAGGATACTTCTTCTTATCTATCATTGCGAGACGATAGGAAGTTCCCTCAGCAGGAGTTGCTTCCAGGTTATAATTGTTTCCAGTCTCTTCTTGGAATTCAATAAGTTTATTCCTCATAAACTCTAAAACCTTTAATCCAAAATCTTTACCATCTCTGTCGCCGATTGTCACACCTAAAAGATTTAAGCAGGCTTCATTCAATCCAACCAACCCTATCGTAGAAAAGTGATTTTTCCAGTATGCACCAAATCGTTTTTTAATGTTTCTCAAATAGTATTTAGTATAAGGATACAAGCCCTGCTCTGTAAATTTTTCCAGAATTCTTCTTTTTATCTCTAAACTATTCTTTGCAAGTTGCATTAACCTATCTAATCTTTCAAAAAATTCGTCCTCATCCTTTGACAGATAACCTAATCTCGGCATGTTGATTGTTACAACTCCAATGCTTCCTGTAAGTGGGCTTGCTCCGAATAATCCGCCTCCTCTTTTCTCCAATTTCCTTGTGTCCAACCTTAACCTACAGCACATACTTCTTGCATCTTCTGGTTTCATATCTGAATTAACAAAATTAGAGAAGTATGGAACACCATATTTTGCAGTTATCTCCCACAATGTATTCAGAAACTCAGCGTCCCAGTCAAAATCTCTGGTAATGTTATATGTGGGAATAGGAAATGTAAAAACTCTACCTTTTGCATCACCTTCCAACATTACCTCCAAAAAAGCCCTATTGAGCAGTATCATTTCCTCTTCAAAATCACCGTAAGTTTCTTCCTGAGGCATTCCTCCAAAAATAACCGCTTGATTCTTTAGATGTTCTGGAGGTTTTAAATCCAAAGTTATATTTGTAAAGGGAGTTTGAAAACCTGCTCTTGTAGGGACATTTACATTAAACAAAAATTCCTGTAAAGCCTGTTTGACCTCTTCATATGACAGTTTGTCATGTCTAATAAATGGAGCAAGGAAAGTGTCAAAGTTGGAAAATGCTTGGGCTCCAGCAGCTTCACCTTGGAGGGTGTAAAAGAAATTAACAATTTGTCCCAAAGCACTGCTAAAGTGCTTTGCAGGTCTGCTCTGTATTTTTCCTGGTGCTCCTTTAAAACCTTCTGATAATAAATCAAACAAGTCCCACCCAACACAGTAGATGGATAAAATACCTAAATCATGAATATGAAAATCACCCTCTATATGGGCTTTTCTTATCTCTTCCGGATATATCTTACTCAGCCAATATACTCTGCTTATTTTAGAGGAAATATAACTGTTAAGTCCTTGTAAAGAAAAAGACATATTGCTGTTCTCGTTAACCTCCCAATCTATTTTATTAAGATATTGATCTACAAGATCGGTATCGGCTTTAGATATAATTTCTCTGATTCTTGCATGCTGTTCTCTGTAAATGATGTATGCTTTAGCAGTTTTTCGATACGGAGATGCCATTAATACTTCTTCTACGATGTCCTGAATTTCTTCAACTGTTGGTATCCTGTCTTTTATTACTTGCTGCGCGATAGCCAATACTTTAATCGTAAATTTCTTTGCTATATCTCTATCAAATTCACCTGTTGCTACACCTGCTTTAGAAATTGCGTTTGTAATTCTCTCGGGGTCAAACTTTACAATTCTTCCATCTCTTTTTCTTATTTTTTCAAACATATAAATTCACCTCCTTAGGTTTTGGGCGGAATGTCAAATAACGTTCTGGGAATATGTGAAGTTTGCGATAGCAAATTTGGGCGAAGCGTAGCGAAGCCTTTTATCCGCTGTTATACGCTCCCGATATGGACGGGGATTGCAAAGCAACCCGAAGAGTCGGCGAAGGGATGCCATACTTATTTTCTTTTACGTTTGGAATACCAAGCAATAAAAATTATCCAGTACAAAAATAATAGTGGAGCAAAGTAATACCAATAAGGTTTTTCTGGTTCAGGTAGTGTGGTAAGATATGCTATTAAGCCTGTTGTTACTATTATCGAAAGCCCACCAACAAAAATTTT
>JAGGTG010000106.1 GCA_021163905.1 Candidatus Aerophobota bacterium | reverse complement strand
AGACGAGATAGACGAAATAGACCAAATAAGATGCAAAGTTATTTTCGATATTGTCTGATAGGGATAGTGATTGTTACTCTCATCTTTACCTTCCTCTTACCCTCACCGTCTTTTTCCCTTGTGTCCCTCTCCAGTCCTTCATCTCCTGTTAAGGTGAAACCAGGTGATTTTGCAACCCAGGTTGTAGAGGTAATTTCCGATACTGATATTCCTCCTGTGTACAATTTAAAATTAAATTTACCCGAAGGATGGAAACTCCTGCAACCTCTCTCACCTGTTTTTCTTAAGGCTAATGTTCCCTCGTATTTTTTTATAACCTGCCAGATCCCGTTATCCTATCTGGCGGGGGAATACAAAAGCTCGGTTGAATTTATCCTCCCTTCAAAAGGAACTCTGGCAAAGACCTTTTTTGTAACCAGGGTTCTTGAAGTGCGCTCCGTTAGCATCCAGGCACCTCTGGCAAGGAGGATAGAACCAGGAGAAAAGGTAAACTACACCTTTAGGGTAACCAACAGGGGTAATGTGGAGGATACCTACAGGGTAACTTTTACCTCCTCTCCTACCTGGGGAGCAAAGCTTTCCCAACCAACTGTTTCCTTAAGTCCAGGTGCTGTTGGCAAGGTAAAGGTCAGTTTCGCCTCTCCTTTGACCACCAAGGTAAAACGTCATCTTTTAAGAGTTAAGGTAACTTCCATCTCAGAGCCCGGGATCTTTGCTGAGGCTGAAGTTCGAAGTTTTATTCTTCCGCCAAAACCCAGACAGATCTCAAAAATTCTTTACCCCTTTTTACCTGCAAATATCAAAATAAAGGGAGAGTATGATCCGGAGACAAAAAATACAACCTCTGGAGCAGATATTGATGTTGCAGGTCCAGTTGGTGAGTCTGGAAGGGTCAGTGTTTCTGCATCTATTCCTGATATGAAAAAGCCTTCTTTAAGTCTTAACTCCTATTTTATTCAAGCCTACAGAAAAGACTGGAAAATAGGCTGGGGAGATACCTCTGCCTCCTTCACCAGTATTCTCTCATCATCGGGTAGAGGATTAAAGATAGAAAAAGGGGATTTACCCTGGGGGCGTAACTTTTCCTTTTTTTCCACCTTCTCTGGAGAAAAAGGCAAAATGGGAGCTGGATTTGAGATACCGGCAAAAAATAGTTTGCTAAGAATTGGTGCAATGAGAGATGAGGATGAGCCAGATGGTCTTGTCGGTTTTTCCTTAAGTCATAATTTTTCTAAGGGATTTTCAACAAGAACTGAGGATACATTTACCTTAGGTAAAAAGAAAGATTACCTCCTGATGGGAGGAGTCTTTTATTTTAAGAAAAATTTTTCCTGTAGTAGTAGCTATTATTATGGAAGTCCGGATTTCCCAAAAGGTATATCTGATAAAAAGATATTTTCTTTTTCTTCTCGAGCCTCTCCTTATCCCAATATACAATTTTCTACAAGTCTTACCTCCACACGTACCAACCTAAAAAATGACCCCTCTTATCCTTTAAGAAAAGATACTTCTGTAACTTTTAGCTTTTTATCCACTTCTCCTCATTTTCTTCCCTATCGAATGGAGTTTCATCGTGAGTGGTATTCAGGTTCCCATCCTTCTGTGGATAGCTCAAGCTGGAATTTTCGTTTTTCTGCTCAAAAATCTATTCCCGGTAGCTTTTTACCTGTTACCCTGTATGGGTGGATTGAGACAGGGGAGCTGAGGGATAGACTTACCGGTAAGATTTTTGAACTTGGCAGGTACCGGGGACAGGTAAGTGGATACTGGAGAAATTTATTTTTCTGGCTCTGGCAGGAGGAAGGTAAAAAATGGGATAAAGATAAAAATGAGGTTGTTTTGTCAAGGATGAGGGGAACAGGTCTTGATTATTATTTTAGCCTGGGAAAATGCAGTTTTCATATAGGATACTCCAATACGGGAAATGGAAACTGGAAGGAGACTTTGTCCTCCAGTATTTCTTATCCCTTAGGTTCCCGCAGCTATCTTCAGGTGGGGGTAAAGGGAGAAGGACCAGCTAAGGGAGTTAAAGACTGGACGGTTGCCTTTACTCTGGGAACTGGTTTTGGTGTTCCTCTTTTCCTTGTTAAAACCAAGGGAACTATTGAGGGAACCATCTTCCTGGATCGTAATTTCAATGGCGTTTTTGATGCAGGGGATGAAGGATTAAAGGACTTTATAATTTCCATCCCCGGTGTTTCTGTATCTACTGATGAGAATGGAGAATACAGGTTCCCCTCTCTTGTCCCCGGGTTTTATAAGCTCTGGATAGATAAGCTTCCAGCAGGATGGGTGAGCTGGAAAAAGCTTCCCCTTTCAGTGGAAGTTAAGGCTGGTAAAATAAGAAAGGTGGATATCCCCCTTGTTCAATCAAGCACAATTAAAGGAAAAGTTTACCGGGATACAAATAGAAACGGTAAAGAAGATAAAGGGGAGAGGGGTGTTCCCGGGGTGAGAGTGGTTGCCAGGGATGCCTCCGGGAAAGAGCTGGAATCTTTTACCGATAATATGGGAGATTTTGAGATTTGCGATCTTTTTCCCGGATCATATGAGGTATATCCTGATCCTGATTGGATTCCAGAAAAGATGAAGTTTACCACTTCTAATAAGGTAAAGCTTGGTTTGGAACCAGGTGAGGTAAAAAGCTGCAGGTTCGGGATTGCCCCACCAAAGCGAAAGATTATTATAACCTTTCAGCCTCCTCGGGCTATTTTCTCTTTTTCCCCTTCTTCACCCAGAGTGGGAGAAAAGGTAACTTTTGATGGTTCAGCCTCATTTGATCCTGATGGAAGAGTGGTTAAATACGAGTGGGATTTTAATAACGATGGAAAGGTGGATAAGAGAGGGGCTGTGGTAAGGTATATTTTTAAGAAAATAGGTGTTTATCCTGTTACCTTGATTGTAACTGATAATGATGGGAATCTTGGATTTATCACCCATGAGGTTAAGGTAAGATGAGCTCGTCTGTCTCGTCCTTTTCGTCTGTTTCGTCTATCTCGTCCATTTCGTCTGTCTCGTCTGTCTGGTGTATTTGGTTACTTTGGTTGATTTGGTTTGTTTGGTGAGTTGGGTCGAGGCGTCGTTGGGTCGCTGCGTCAATTGCGTCTATTGGGTCGTTGCGTCATTGCGTTGTTGCGTTGTTGGGTCATTGGGTCTATTTCGTCTGTCTCGTCCATTTCGTCTATTTGGTTTATTTAGTTTATTTGGTTAGTTTGGTTTGTTTGGTGAGTTGGGTCCATCTCGTCCATCTCGTCTGTCTCGTCTGTCTCGTCTGTTTCGTCCATCTCGTCTAAAGTAACGTTGGACGTAGGACCTCGGAT
>JAGGTG010000040.1 GCA_021163905.1 Candidatus Aerophobota bacterium | reverse complement strand
TTTAATAGATTTGGGTGAAATTTCTAAAAATGTACTACCATTTGCAATTTTTTCAAATCTATTTTTATAAATTAATAACAAATAATATAAAAATTCATTATCTTTGTCTTTGGGAATTATTGATTGAAAACCCTGATTTGTTGCTGATTCTTTTTTTAATACTGCTACCTCTCCAATAGTTGCTCTTGAAGTAAATAATATAGTTCCAGGAGGTAACAATTTTGCGGAACTATATTTCAAACCTTCATAACTTATTTTTCTTTTACTTTCCAAAACATATTTTTTCCCCCCAATCTCTGTAGGTGTAAACCAATTTATTTCACCGTTCCAATACTCAGATTTATTTGTATTAGGGGTTCCTCCTCCGATAATACAACCAACCTCCCCCAGCCTCTTCACTTCCCAATCCTCTGGGATTATGCCTATTTCGGTTTTCTTGTAGCCAAGAGGGATTTGCTCAGTCATTACAGTAACTCACAGGTTTCTTTAACTGCATTATTAATTTTCTCAATCCAGCAAATATCTATCCTTCTCTTCAACACCCCAATATAAACCCCCAGCTTATAGTTCAAGCCTCTGTTAACTGCGTCTGTGAGTTTTTCCCTATCATTCTTTCCATTTTTACTATCTTTTCCAGCCTTTTTAACTTCAATAATACACAAATTATCATCAGTCCCTCTTTTATGTATTATTATATCAGGTCTTATTTTATCTCCAGTGGAATTCGTTTTAGGAGCATTTAAGTTCTTGCTATACTCACAATCAACATCATAATTGGGAAACAACCCTTCAAGATAAACTGCTATGCGATGGCTTATTGTTGGCTCATATATATCCACACTCATCAAATAATTCCTATCCCTTTTGATAAATGTATTTATGGCGTCTCTAATTTTGCCTTCTATTATCTCCAAATCACCAGAAGTCATGTCCCATCACCCTCAAATGCTCTCTCACCTTCTTTTCATATTCTTCAACTTCTTGTTCTGTATTGGGCAAAGGCTCTGCATATCTTTCTGCAAGCTCTTTTATTCTGGTTGTTAAACTCATAACTATGTTGTCAAGCTCATCTTTTACTCCTTCTTCTAACCGTGCAAGCCATTTCTTTTCTACAACAAGCCTCTTTACATCTTCCTCAGAAAGTTCTGCATATTTTTTCAAGAGTTTATCATCAAGTTCCTTCTCTTTCTCCTTTATCTGCTTTTTATTCTTTGCTTGTTCATCCATTAATCCGAGATACTTTTGCAGGATTTTCAAGTCATTTTTAAATTCCTCAGGATTCCATCTCAGTTCGTTGATTTTTAACTGCAAGGCTTTTTTTGTAATATTTCCTTTTTCATTCTTCACATCTTCCAGTATTCCTTCCTCGCCAGAATGCTCTTCTTTAAGTTCCTCCAACTGCCTTTCTATATCTTCTTTTCTTGCTTCCAATTCATTAATTTCTTCTCTTTCTTTCTTGAAAAACTCATTTATCACAATCTCTTTGGGTAGAATATCGCAAGTCCAGCCCTTATCAACCTCCTTGCCTTTTTTGTTCTTCTCTATAATCCTGCGAGGCTTTGCTTCCCATCCATTTTCAATAATCATGTAAACATCATCTTTCATCTCTTCATCCCAGTAATCCATTAAAATCTGGTAAATTGCATATTCATCCACGAGCTCAATATGCTTAAATGCTTCAAGTAAACTTTCAGACAACTCTTTTATAAATTGCTTTGTTTTAGGCTCTCTATTCACCATCGCCGATTTAAGCAAAAGAATCTTCTCATTTGCCCATTGTCTGAATATATCCAAAGCATTGCTTTTAAATCTCTTTACTTCCTCGCTTTTTTCTACAAATTCCTGCAACTGATCGATGTCTATCTTTAAACGATAGTAATCCTGCTCTTTCTCCCCAAATAAGTCCTTTTTCAATTTTTTGAAGACCTTTAGACCTTCAATATTATCGATATCTCTCTTGGGAATGCCTCCATGCAGATGAGCGTATATATCCTGGATATCTTCCTGCTCTGTGTTATCTATATATCTTGGAATATTAAGATTGTAGTCGTTCTTTTCGATTTCATCCAAGCTAACCATTCTGGAGTATCCCGGGATTTCTTTAAAATTAACAAAAGTTGTAACTATTTTGTGAATATTCCTCTCTCTCAACCTGTTTTTGGGACCGTCCTTTCTGAATCCCTTTGATGCATCGATCATGAATATTCCTTTTCTTGCGGGAGCATTCTCTTTGTCTATGACAACAATAACAGCAGGTATCCCTGTGCCAAAAAATAGATTTGGAGGTAATCCAATAATTCCCTTGATATATCCTTTCTTGATTAAGTTTTTTCTTATCTGTGCTTCTGCGCCTCCTCTAAAGAGAACTCCATGGGGCAGAATGATAGCACCTTTGCCTTTTCCCGGCTTCAATGATTTGATTAAATGCAAAAGAAAAGCGTAATCTCCATTTTTTGCAGGAGGAATGCCATCATCAAATCTGTGGTATGGATCATTATCAGCATCAACACCATTCATCCAGTTTTTTTGTGAAAATGGGGGATTGGCTACAGCAAAGTCAAAGGTTTTTAGTCTCCCATCCTCCTTGAATTTGGGATTTGATAATGTATTTCCCTGTTCAATAACAGCATCTGGCTTCCCATGCATGATCATGTTCATTCTGGAAAGGTTTGCCACTGCAATATCTATCTCCTGCCCATATAAGGATAAAGAAATATCAATAGGTGCCTCGTCCACTACTTTTAAAAGAAGAGAGCCAGAGCCACAGGTGGGATCATAGGCAGTTTGCTCTGAAGATGTAGCATTTTCCACGCCTATAATCTTAGCCATAACTCTGGAGACTTCAGCAGGGGTGTAAAATTGACCTTTGCTTTTTCCTGCTTCAGTTGCAAATTTTTTCATAAAGTATTCATACACATCACCGAGGATATCGTCTCCTTCAGCCCTATTCTTTGAAAAGTTAAGCTCAGGATTTTCAAATATGGATATAAGTTTTGTTAGTCTATCAACTTTTTCTTTTCCAGTTCCAAGTTTTGTACTATCATCAAAATCTACAAGATCAATTACACCTTTTAGTTCGTTTTCTTCTGCTAATTTTGAGAGGGCTTTGTTAATTCTTTCCCCAATATCTGATTTTCCTTTTGCTTCCACCAGATCGTCAAAACTACCTCCCTCTGGAACTACGAAATCAGCGTATGGATCGTCTTTATACCTATCTGTTACATATTTAACAAATAAAATGGTAAGAACATAATCTTTGTAGCTACTCGCATCCATTCCTCCACGAAGAGCATTTGCAGCTTCCCATAAATGGTTATAAAGTTGTGTCTTTTTTATTGCCATATTTCTTCATCCTCCAAATTATTTCAATCTCCTTTTCTTTATATGCGGCGTGCGGAATTTCTGCTCACGTCAGATTGTGTGAAAACCCTTTGAAAAATAATAAAATATTGATATCATTTTGGCAAG
>JAGGTG010000069.1 GCA_021163905.1 Candidatus Aerophobota bacterium | reverse complement strand
AAGTAACTAAATACACCAAACAGACGAAAAAGACGAGATAGACGAGATAGACGAAAAGGACGAGATAGACGAGATAGACGAAAAGGACGAGATAGACGAGATAGACGAGACAGACGAGATAGACGAGATAGACGATACTAAACTATCCTGTAAACAGAAAAGAAATTTGCAGGAAATTTAAATGAAAGATCTTTCTCAACTCTTATTTTCTCGGTTTCATGGGAGAAAATCTCGGGAATAAGGTACATTGCCCCTTTAAATTCTTTCTCCTCAAGGGTTAACTTTACTGTTAAACTGCGGGGAGTATCAGAAGGGTTAAGGGCAATTACAAAACCTTCATTTTCATTATACCTTGAGTATATGTAGGTTTTATCATCTTTTTTCAGGTAAAGATGACGAATGGGAGAAAAGGCATTTAAACAGGAACTTGATTTTCTCAGCTTAATTAGTTTTCTAACCGTATTTAAAATAGATACCGGGGATTTTTCCTGTTCTTTTACATTTCTTACCGTGTAGTCTTTATTTACAGGAAAGTAAAGCTTTGATGGATCTGCACCAGAGAAACCTGCATTCCCATTACTGTTCCACTGCATGGGGGTCCGGGAACCGGAGCGAAAATTGGCTCCTTCTCTGCTGGGAAGATTTTCCCAGTATCTCATCCCAATCTCATCTCCGTAGTATATAAAAGGAGCTGTGGGGTAAGTTAAAAGCATGGCAAAATAGGCCTTTATTATCTCATCCTTTTTGCATACTTTGCTCATCCTTGGCATATCGTGACTTCCAGATATCATATTGATGATTCCATCGTACTTTATCACCTCATTATACTCCTTAAAGTAATCCTCAACAAACCAGCTAATATCTCCTCCCTCTGGACTGAAGAATTTTCCTCTGGAAGACTCTTTCCTGTACTCCTCTAAATAGGTAGTAAGTAATCTCCAGTTTTGAAGGATAAAAAAGCATCCATTAAACCTGGCTTTTTTTATATCATCAACATGATACAAAACTCCCTCAGCAATTAAAGCTCTATCTCCATATGAATCAATAACATCTCTTATCTCATTCCAGAATCTTATGGTATTTTCATGAAGACCCTCTTTTCCACTTTCAAGTACCAGATTTTCTGGAACATCAGCTCTAAATCCATCTACTCCACGATCCAGCCAGAAGCGAACAACACCTTTTAGCTCCTCTCTTAAAGCCTTTATATCTGGATCATCATAGCTATTACCATTTTCCCTGGGCAGGTCTGGGAATCCAAAATTTAAATCAGGCTGATAAAAGGTAAACTGATGGTAGTATGATTCATAACGCTCTGCTACCCACATTGCCCAGCATCCTCTGTTTAGCTTTATCAACTCAGGATTTCTACACCAGACATACCATTTAGAATAACGGTTCTTTTTCATTTTTTGTGAGTTTTTAAACCAGAAATGCTCATTTGAGGTATGATTAAAGACAAGATCCATAATAATTTTAATTCCCCTTCTGTGTGCTTCTTTAACTAAACGGTCAAATGTATTTAAATTACCGTATCTTGGTGCTATGTTTTTGTAATCAGCCACATCATAACCTGCATCCTTAAAAGGAGAGGGATATACAGGGTTCAGCCATACAGCATCAATACCCAGGGACTTAAGATAATCAAGCCTTCTGATAACTCCTTCAAGGTCACCTATACCATCATTATTACTATCCTGAAAGCTTTGAGGATAAATCTGATAGAAGACGCTGTTGAAATACCATTTTGAACTTTTCATTTGAACCTCCTGTTATCCTTTTAATGCTCCTGCTGTAAGTCCACTTATGATTTTCTCTTGGGCAATTAATACCACTATTACAAGAGGAACTGTTACAATGAGGGTACCAGCGATAATTTCTCCCCAGGGAAACTGGAAGGTAAACCTTCCTGATATTAAAGAAAGTCCTACAGTAACTGTATACATATACTTGTTGGTCATGAATGTTAATGCTAACATGAACTCGTTCCAGCAAGAGATGAAATTTAAAATTCCTACTGTAGCAAGAGCCGGTGCGCTGAGTGGAAGCATAATTTTATTAAATATTTTAAATACACTTGCCCCATCTACAATAGCTGCATCGTAAAGTTCTGAGGGAAGACTATCAAAATGTGTTGTCATAACCCAAACCGTCAATGGTAAATTAAAAGCCGCATAAGGTAAGATAAGACCTAAATAATTGTTTAAAAGATTAAGGGATCTCATCAATTTGTATAATGGAAAAAGGGCAACTACCATGGGGAAAAAGCCAACAATAATTAAAAGATCAAGCATTACCTCCCCTTTATTTCTCTTTATAAGTTTAGAAATAGCAAAAGCACATAATGAACCAGCAAATAGTGCCAGCAAGGTTCCAAAAGACGAAACAACAACACTGTTTAATAAATACCGGCTTAGGGGAATTGAACGAAATACATTAATATAGTTACTCAAAGTGAAAGCTTTTGGATATATAACAGGAGGTGATTGATAGGCCATTTTGGTAGGTTGAAGGGAAGCATTTAGCAAAAAATAAAATGGCCATAAACAGTAAACAGCCATAACTACAACTGTGATATAAAGGCCGATTTTCTTTACTGCCTTTTTCGAAATCATGCCTTTGCCTCGTATATTTTTCCCAAGGATTTCCTCATTACTCTAATCACAGTAAGAATTCCAACAACATAAATAGCCATAACAACAGCCATCGCTGATCCTCCTCCTATATTGATATATCGAAGAGCTTCACGATAGATAGCTACAGATAATGTTAATGTTGAGTCTCCCGGCCCACCTCCTGTTAACACCCATACCAGATCGAATATTCCA
Organism: Candidatus Aerophobota bacterium; assembly: GCA_021163905.1. GTDB lineage: Bacteria > Aerophobota > Aerophobia > Aerophobales > B3-G15 > JAGGTG01. The sequence continues at coordinate 696 of JAGGTG010000069.1, read as the reverse complement.
AATGCCTGTAAAAAACGGAACATTAAAGTTACAACAATTGTTGGAATCATTAAGGGTAAAGTTATAAGTATGAATTTCTGGATAGATCCTGCTCCGTCAATATCTGCTGCTTCATAAAGCTGTTCAGGGATCATCTGTAGTCCTGCTAACAGGAGAAGCGCGCAAAAAGGAACGGTTTTCCACACATCGGCAATGATAAGGGATATAAAAGCCATTCTGGGCATAATTAAGAAATATGGAACCTCTTTTGTTATACCCAACCAGTAAAGTAGCCAGGGGAAAGGGCCATAGCTGTGCTGCAGGATAAATTTCCAGCCAACAGCCATAATAGCTGTTGGAATTACCCAGGGGATTAAGAAAATTGTTCTGAGGGCTTTTCTGCCAAAAAATCTCTGGTTTAAGACAAGTGCAAAGGCAAATCCGATAACCATTTCAAAAGTTGTGGAAATTACTGCAAAAAGTACCGTAATTCGTGATGTTTCCCAGAGAGAAGGTCCTGTAAATACATTGATGAAATTTTTAAGGGTATATTCCCCTCTTGCTCCTTGAAGGCTAAGTTGTAAAGTTCTCAGTAGTGGATAGACACTTAAAACAAAAAAGATTACCATTGCCGGAGCTAAAAATAAAAGAGTATAAAATAAGATATTTATTCTATTACCTTTACCCTTGTCATCAATACATTTTCCACTTTATCGA
>JAGGTG010000238.1 GCA_021163905.1 Candidatus Aerophobota bacterium | reverse complement strand
CTGCAGCTCGGCCTCCGCTTTTTGGCTGTGCTATACTTTGGTGAAGGGCAAGCTCATCTGCTCGCCAAAAAGAGGCTTCCTTAGGGATACCCAGGAGCCTTATAGAGGAATACTGCGGAAAAAGTATCTTAACCTCAGGAAAAGGTGTAGTTGACTATCCAAAAAAATTTACTAAATTTATATTAAAACAATCCCCAAGGAGGTGCAGTAGATTTGGTTGATATAAAAGTCGATGATTACAACTCCTTTTCCCAAGCTCTAAAAAGATTTAAAATAGAATGTCAGCAGTCAGGTTTAACCTCGGAGATAAAAAGACATCAGGAGTATGAGAAACCTACAGAGAGAAAAAGAAAAAAAAGATTAAAAGCTATTCGCAGACAGAGAAGAAAAATGTTAAAATTGGAGCGAATGAGGAAATATTAGCCCTGCTCCTTTATTTGTGAGAAGAAACTTTGAGCCAACACTTAGTTTTCGGGAATCTAACTCTGGGTGTAGCGGGGTTTTTAGAAGAAAAACCACAAAGCACTCAGGAGGATTCCCCCGTGAGAAGAAGACTCAAAAGTTTTCTTCTCTTCACAAAAGGAGCAGGGTTTTGAGAAAGGATAAATTAAATATTGTATTTATGGGAACTCCAGAGTTTGCCTGTTTCTCTCTTGAAGAATTAATGAGAAGGGAAAAGGTAGCGGCAGTAGTAACACAACCTGACAAACCGGGAGGAAGAGGGAAAAAGATTAAACCTCCTCCGGTGAAATTAATTGCCTATCAGAACAATATACCCATTTACCAACCAGAAGATTTAAAAAATCCTGTTTTTCTGGAGAAGATTTTCTCCCTACATCCTGACTTGATAGTAGTAGTAGCATTTGGGAAACTTCTTCCTCCAGAGCTTGTAAATGCTGCCAGGATTTACTCTATTAACCTTCATCCTTCGCTTTTACCAAAATATAAAGGACCATCTCCAATAGTATGGGCGTTAATAAACGGTGAGAGAGAAACCGGAGTTACAATCCAGAAAATAGGTAGAAAAATTGATTCCGGTGAGATAATCTTACAAAAAAAGATGTTAATTGATCCTGAAGATACGGCTGGTACTCTAACTGAGAAATTATCCCATCTGGGAGCAGAAGCTCTAATAGAAGCTATTAATTTAATTAAAGATGGAAAGGCGAAATTAAAACCTCAAAAGGGAGAGGAAAGCTATGCTCCAAAAATAACAAAAGAAGCTGGCAGGATAAAATGGGAAAAAACAAGCCGGGAAATTCACAACCTTGTGAGGGGATTAAATCCTTATCCAGGTGCTTTTACCACATTTTACTGGAAAGAAAAACTCATTCCAATAAAGATATGGAAAACAGATCTTTATGAAAAATACGAACGGTTATCTACCGCTTCTCCTGGAGAAGTGGTAGATATAATAAAAAATAAGGGGTTTATAGTTAAAACAGGAAAGGGAGTCTTACTTATAAGAGAAGTTCAGCTTCCAGGTAAATCAAAAATAAATGCCTATGAATTTGTAAAAGGCTATCATATAAAAAGAGGCCTTAAGGTAGGAGGGAAAAAATGAACACACTTAAAACTACGTTTCTTTTAGTTGCTCTAACTCTTCTGCTTATATGGATAGGAAGTCTAATAGCTGGAGTAGCTGGAGCAGCTTTTGCCTTCTTCGTTGCTCTGGTTATGAATATGGTAAGTTACTGGTGGAGCGATAAAATTGTCCTTAAAATGTATAGAGCAAAGGAGATTTTACCCCAGGATAACCCCGATTTACATAGAATAGTTAATAATTTAGCAATGGCTGCGAGCATTCCAAAGCCCCGATTATGGCTGGTACCACTTAATGTTCCTAATGCCTTTGCCACCGGAAGAAATCCCAGACATGCCTCCCTGGCTGTAACAAAAGGATTGCTGGATACGCTAACTTTAGAGGAAATAGAAGGAGTTTTATCTCATGAAATCGCTCATATAAAAGATAGAGACATACTTATCTCCACTGTCACTGCCACTATCGCTGGAGCAATTATGATGATAGCCTACTGGGCAAGGTGGGCAGCTTTTCTTGGCGGTTTCGGCGGTAGCGATGATGAGGGAGGAGGGGGAAGTCTCATAGCGTTACTTGCTGTATCCATTCTGGCTCCCATAGCTGCTCTTTTAATACAACTTGCTATCTCCCGAACAAGGGAATATCAGGCTGATAAAAAAGGAGCTGAGTTAAGTGGAAAACCTCTTTACCTTGCCAGTGCTCTCGAAAAAATAGATGCATGGGCAAAAAGAAGACCCCTTGTGGGAGCTTCCCCGTCAACGGCTCATCTTTTTATCGTTAATCCATTTAGAGGAGACTGGTTAACTAGGCTTTTCAGTACCCATCCTCCCACTCAGGAGAGAATAAAAAGGTTAAGAGCTATGGCAGGATTAGTTTAAAAGGGAGAGAAAAATTGAAAGAAAATGAAGAACAATTCCCTGTTAGATTAGCCAGAAAAACACTGGAGGAGTATTTAATAAAAGGGCAAAAAATTTCACCTCCTCCTGTAGTTCCAGAAAAATTTAGAAAGAAAGCAGGGGTATTCGTCTCTCTTCATAAAAAAGGAAAATTACGTGGATGTATTGGTACTTTTTTACCGACCAGGGAAAACATCGCTGAGGAGATTATTGAAAATGCTATAAGCGCAGCTACAAAAGATCCCCGTTTTCCACCTGTAGAGCCTGAGGAACTAAAGGATATTGATATATCTGTTGATATACTTAGCCTGCCGGAACCGGTTAATTCTTTAAGTGAGCTGAATCCTAAAAAATACGGGGTAATAGTAAGCAGGGGATGGCAAAGGGGTCTTCTTTTACCTGATCTTGAGGGAGTAGATACAGTGGAGTATCAATTAGAGATAGCAAAGCAAAAAGCTGGACTCTATGGAATCCCGGTGGAGGAATTAAATATTCAAAAATTCACCGTAAAACGATATAAAGAAGAAAAAAGTTAGTTTTAATAAGACTTAAAGTTAAAGGGATTTCAGTATTTCTTCAATTACATGCCCTGTGTAGGAAGAAGGATCTTTCACTATATCCTCCAATCTTTTTGTTGACTCACGTAACCTTCGTACCTGTTCTGAGGAGCGAAGCTTCCCCTTACTGAGAGCTTTTTCTATTTTTTTTGTTTGCTTTAATACAGATTTTTTTGCTTTATTTATTACCTTTTCTGAAACTCCTCTTCTTCCTGCAGCTTGAAGAAGCTTCTCAAACAAAGAGTCAAGATCTCCTTCTTCCATGAACTCTATTTGTTCTCCGGCAACTTCTACTTTTTTCATTTTGACCTCCTGAATTTTAAATTAATTAATGTATTGAATTTATTATAAACAATTTAACATCTTTTGACAAGTATCTGGTCTGTGTCAAGGGACACGAACTTTTACGAATCATACCAAAAAAAGAGAAACAACCTTATGAATTTCTTCCAAAATGCTTAGAGAAGATATCCCGTACGTACTTTGAAGCCTTTGTTAGATAAGCCCATATGTCCCAAATTCGGCCTATTTTGCATTTTTCT
>JAGGTG010000105.1 GCA_021163905.1 Candidatus Aerophobota bacterium | reverse complement strand
TCCCTGGACTTATCTGCATGCCCCATATTGCCTATTCAAAAACCCAGGCTTTTAGTTTTTGCCTTATTTTATGGGAGAGAGATGTCCTATCTGGGATCCTGAAGCAAGAGGAGTTATATCTGGATTATCCTTTTTACATGAAAGATACTTAAAATTGTACCCTTCATTAAAAGATCTTTTTAAGAAATCATCTAATCTTTAAAAACAAAGGGGTAAAATATGCTGGAAAAAGTTAAAAAGTACTCTGTAGGAATCTGGGCTTTAAAGGGATGTGCAGATAGATTCATCCCGGGGGGCTACGAAGGGGGATTTTTTTCCACGGAAGATGCTATCAAAAAAGCTATTAAAATTAAAGGGATAAAAGCTGTGGAGTTTATGTCCACCGATTTTGAGGATACCTCTCCTGAGAAGATTGCCTCTTTACTGAAGGATAACAGTCTTGATGTTGCAGGTGTTCTCGTAAATACCTTCTCACAAAAATGGAAACTGGGTTCCTTATCCAGTGAGGATGAAAAACTGCGCAGGGAGGCTATGGACGAGGTTAAAAAAGCAGTTGATATTGCCAGCAAATTTGGATGTAATAACATAACCTTATGGCTTGGATCAGATGGTTTTGATTATCCCTTCCAGATTGATTATTCAAGAGGCTGGGATCTTTTATTAGATGCAATAGGAAAATTAGCCGATGAGTTCCCGGATAAAAAATTTTCCTTAGAGTACAAGCTGAAAGAGCCAAGAAAGTACCTTTTTATCTCATCTGCAATGAAGGCTCTGTGGATTACTCAAAAACTTAAAAAAGATAACATAGGCGTATTGATTGATTTTGGGCATGCCCTTATGTCAAAGGAGAATCCTGCTGAGGTTGTTTACATTTTATCTAAAGAGAAAAAGTTGTTTGGTATCCATTTTAATGATGCCTATAGAGAATGGGATGATGATCTTATCGCAGGCTCGATAAACATCGTGGATACCCTTGAGTTTATCTACTATCTCGATAAGGTAGGGTATGATGGATGGATATCCTTTGATATTTTTCCCTTCAGGATGGATGGGTCTAAAGCTGTGGAGCTTTGCATTAAAAATACCGAAAATTTGATAAAGCTTGCAGAAAAAATAGATAGACAAAAGCTCGCAGAAGCTCAAAAAAGCATGAAGGCAGAAAACTCCATTGCTGTTATTCAGGAAGTTTTAAAGATTTAGTTAAAAAGCAGGGAGAAATGGAGGATCATTGATGATAGCACTGTACTCATTTTTAGTAGTTGTTATTTTTTCTGTGATTGTGGTGAGAGTTGGAGCTATAGCCCTGGAGCTAACAGGTGTTTCTCCACAGGTAGCTATCTTTCAAGCACAATCTGCATTTTCAGGTGTGGGATTTACAACTTCAGAATCTGAGATTATTGTTTCCCATCCTCTTAGAAGGCGTATTCTCAGAACTCTAATGCTTCTTGGAAGTGCAGGATTAACATCTTCAATTGCCACCTTGATCCTTGCTTTTGCAGGACAGTCAGGAGCAACTGCAGGTATAAGGGCAATAGTCCTTGCAGCAGGTCTTATTATAATATTCATCTTTGTCCGATCGAAGTGGGTTTACAGAGGGATGAAAAGACTTATCGTAAGAGCTCTGGATAAATGGGCTCCCAGACTACGATTGCACGATTATGAAGCTATCCTTGGATTAGACAAAGGATATACTATTTCTCAGATCAGGGTAAGAGAAGATAGCTGGATGAGTGGAAGAAAACTGGAGGAGTTAAAGTTAAATCTGGAAGGTATTACCATTCTTGCAATCCGCAGGAGGGAGAACGGAAAGGAAAGATTTATGGGAGTGGTACACGGTAAAACCATGATCAAGCCAGGAGATGTTTTAATCTGTTACGGCCGTGAGTGTGTTGAGGAGGCTCTTGCTCAAAGAAAAAGAGGGAAAGAGGGAAATAATCAGCATGCAAAAGAAGTACAACAAGAGCAAAAATTGGAACAGATAAGAAAGATGCAGGGAGGTTTTGATTAATCTCAATAGAATTTAAATTTTCCCAATTTATTAATTGTTAAAGCGCTGGTCCTTATTAGCCGATAATAAAAAGTGGGAAGGGAAATATTTTTTAAAAACTTAGCATTATGAATACCAAGCTAAAGAATATCGGATTTATATCCACCCGGCTTTGTGGAACAGATGGAGTTTCCCTTGAAACGGCAAAGTGGGCTAAAATTTTTGAGGAAGAGGGACATCTCTGTTTTTATATGGCAGGTGAGCTTGACACACCACCCCAAAGATCACTTCTGGTAAAAGAGGCGCATTTCAAGCATCCTGTAATCAGGGAAATTTTCAATGAATGTTTTAATAGCGTTAGAGTCCGAAAACCATCTACTACAAAAAAGATTCATGAGATAAAAAACATTCTTAAGGAGAAGATCTATAAGTTCATCAAAGACTTTGAAATTGACATTATAATACCGGAAAATGCCCTTGCCATTCCATTAAACATTCCCCTGGGACTTGCTATTACAGAGGTAATTGCTGAAACAGGAATTCCAACAATTGCTCATCATCATGATTTTTTCTGGGAGAGAAAAAGATTTTTAACAAATGCTGTCTGGGATTATCTTAATATGGCTTTTCCACCTCATCTTCCTTCCATACAGCATGTAGTAATAAACTCATCCGCCGATAACCAGTTAAGCCTCAGAACAGGTATTTCTGCAACAATAATCCCAAACGTAATGGATTTTGACAATCCTCCAAAGATCGATGAGTATTCATCTGATATAAGAGAAGCTCTGGGGCTTAAAGACGATGAGCTTTTAATTCTTCAACCAACAAGGGTGGTTAAACGCAAAGGAATTGAACACTCTATAGAGCTGGTAAAAAGATTGGGTATGAAGGCAAAACTTGTTATCTCTCATGCCTCAGGTGATGAAGGCTATGAGTATGAACAAAGAGTTAAGGAATACTCTTCGATGATGGGAGTTGATACACTGTTTGTCTCTGATATTATTAAACCTTGCCGGGGTAAAACTGAGGATGGAAGAAAAATATACACCCCTCAGGACATTTATACTCATGCAGATCTTGTAACCTATCCTTCTAATTTTGAAGGATTTGGCAATGCATTTCTTGAGGCTATTTACTTTAAAAAACCAATTGTGGTTAACAACTATTCCATATATGCAATAGATATCAAACCAAAGGGTTTTAAGGTCATAGAACTTGATGATTATGTTAACTCTGAGGCGGTTGAGCTTACAAAAAAAATTCTAACAGATCCTGATCTTGCAAGGGAAATGGTTGAGCATAACTACGAATTGGCAAGAAGATACTATTCTTGTTCAATTTTGCGACAAAGACTTAAAGTGCTGCTGTCAAACTGTTTTGGTGTATAAAAGAAATTTAAGGCCATCCATGCCTATTCCTAAATTATTTACATTAAATTTTACAGAGCGCTCTCCACATATTCACTCAGCTCTTACCCTCTTTGTATTACCTAACCGATGTATGGGACAGTTCATACTGAAGCTGCAGCATCTTAGTCTTCTGGGATAAAGTTATATCCTGCTCCTTTGCTTTAAGAGTAA
>JAGGTG010000043.1 GCA_021163905.1 Candidatus Aerophobota bacterium | reverse complement strand
ATTTGAACAGGGTAAGCTGAAAAACTTAAGCCCAGCAGGAAAGATAGTATAATTATTAAAATAAACCCACCTTTTTTACTCATGGGTAATTCCTCTTTTATCTACGCAGGTTATTAGCTATTCTAAGCATTTCATCGGTAGTCTGAATAGCTTTGGAATTAATCTCATAGGCTCTTTGAGCTATAATCATATTGGCCATTTCCTCAACTACTTGAACGTTTGACATTTCCAAAAATCCCTGGGAAATAGTCCCAAAACCTTCAAGTCCTGGCGTTCCTGTAATTGCCTCACCCGAGGCATCAGTTGTTTTATAAAGGTTATATCCTATACTCTTCAGTCCTGCTGAATTTATAAATTTTGCCAGAGTTATCTTCCCCACCTCCTGTGGAGCAGTGGCTCCAGGAGTTAAAACAGAAACAGTTCCATCATGGGATATAGATATGTTAGTAGCTTCGGGAGGAATGATTATCTCCGGCTCAAGTGGTAGTCCATTAGCAGTTACCAATCTTCCGTCCTTATCGAGCTTAAATGCTCCATCCCTTGTATAAGCTATACTTCCGTCTGGTTGTAGAACCTGGAAAAACCCATCTCCCTCAATTACAAGGTCCAGTGGATTTTTCGTCTCTGTTATCTCCCCCTGGGTAAAAAGTCTTTCAATTGCCACAGGCTGGACACCATGACCTATCTGAATACCAACTGGAAGCTGACCTCCACCGGGAGCTTTAGTTCCAGCAATAGTAACAGTTTGATAAAGTAAATCCTGAAAATCCACCCTGCTCTTTTTAAAACCAGTTGTATTCACATTGGCAAGGTTATTTGCTATTGTGTCAATGAATAGCTGTTGCGCTTTCATGCCCGCTGCCGCTGTCCATAATGCTCTTAACATTTTTACCTCCTGAATTTTTTATTTTTATATTCCATTACATATTTTCCCCAGGGTTTCATCCTGAAGTTGAACTGCACGTTGAGCACTCTCGTATAACCGAAGATTAATTAAAAGATCCGTTATCTCCTGTACAATATCCACATTCGATAACTCCACATACCCCTGTTTAATATCGTAGGTTCCCCCTTTACCTACAGTGGGGGCTGTTGCTATAGATTTAAACAAATTCTTACCCTGTTTGTAAAGAAAAGAGGATGGCTTTGGAAAAACCTCAACTCTTATCCTGTCAACTACCGTACCATCCACTATAACATCCCCCTTAGAATTAACCTCTAACCTTGATTTCCCGGAACCAGAAACACTGATTGGGCCATTTTTACCCAGCAAAAAATACCCCTCAGCAGTTACAATTCTTCCCGTCTTATCCAAGGTAAAGTTGCCTGCTCGTGTATAGGCTATTCCCTGGGGGGTAAGAAGGGTAAAAAAACCATCCCCCTTAATTGCAAGGTCTAAACTTCCTTCTGTAGATTCAATTTCTCCCTGGGAAAAATCAGTGAAGGTAGCCTCAACTCTTGCCTGAGATTCTTGGTTTTTAATTCTTCTTTGAAGTATATTAGAAAAACTTCTATATACAGGGATGTCCTTTTTAAAACCAGGTGTTGATACATTGGCAATATTATTAATTATTACCTCCTGTGCCTGCATCATGGCAACTATTCCTGATGCTGCATTGAATAATCCTCTTATCATTGTAACTCTCCCTGAAAATTTTCCTGGCAACCTTATATATTGCAAAATCCATACCACAAATTTCTAATTCATAAAAAATCAACAAAAGACTTTATTATACGGAAGGAAAAAAATAGTACTTTATAAAAAGCGGGAAAAAAATACCAGAACGGTAGGAAAAAAGGTTAGAGAATATCATCCACTATTTTTTTAGCAGTTTCCTCCAGGATCTGTTTTGATTTGTACTCTCCTGATGCTAACTTTTCTTTGATCTCTTTTATTTTGTCCTCTCTTATTCCGGGCATACTTTCTATTATCTTTACATATTCTGAAATACGCCTGGCAATAGAGGAAAGCTCAAATTCATCTTTTACTTTGCTTTCTGAAAGTTTTGTTAGCTCTTTTTTAATTTTTTCTCTGGATATTTCCCCAACTTTTGTATATAAAGATGAAGAAACATCACCTATTTTCTTTGACTCCATTTTTTCCCCCTACTTAGTTTTTATTTGTTCAATTTTTTCCTTGAGTGAATCCCTTGTAAAAGGCTTTGTGAGATAACTATTAGCTCCTGCTTTCATTGCAGCTATCACCTCATCCTGTGTATTTACAGTTGTTAGCATAATAACAGGGATCTCCTGCCAATTTTCTCTCAAATTATATAGAAATTGCAAGCCATTCATCTCTGGCATATTCCAGTCACATATGATAAGGTCTATTTTTTCTTCAACCACTTTCTTCAGTCCTTCTTTTCCATTAGATGCTTCTATTATACTATTATATCCCAATTGGGTAAGATGGTGTTTTATTATCTTTCTCATGGTAACAGAATCGTCAACAATTAAGATATTTGATATATTTTTACCCACTTTTCAAACTCTCCTTGTCTGTATTTTTAAAAATATCTTCTATACTCCTTCTCAGCTCATCAAGGTGAAATGGTTTGCTCAGATACTTTTTTATTTCAATTCCATTCAGTTTTTCCATTCCCTCCTTCTCGCTTACACTGCTCACCACTATTACTGGAATATTGTGATTTGACTCTTTAACTGCCTGAAGAAACTCAACTCCGTTCATTTCTGGAAGATTTAACTCGGTAATGATAAGATCGGGTTTATTGAATTCTATGCTCTCCAGAGCCTCAATACCATTTGAAGCAGTTATGACATCCCAGAGTTCACCACTCAAGGTACCCTCATAGAATTTCTGAACCCTCGGCTCACTATCCACACAGAGAATGAGCTTTTTCTTTCCGTATTTGTGAGAGTTATCTTCAAATACTTCCCTGACTATTCTCCTCAGTTCCTTTCTCTTTATTGGTTTAGCCAGAAAGCTTACCACACCTAATTTTTCCGCTTCTTTACGGACATCCTCCTTAGGGTAAGCTGTAACCATTATCACTGGAAGGTCTTTTAGCTGAACCACACTTTGCATATCCTGTGTAATTTTTCTTATGTTCCTTAGCACCTCAAGACCATTCATATCCGGCAGTTCCATATCCAGAATTAAAAGATCAACATCCTTTTTCATCACCATATCAAGAGCCTGCCTTCCCTTTTGAACAAATATTAGCTCATAATCCTCGGAAGTCAAAGTTTGTTTAACAAAAAACTGAAACAATTTAACATCGTCTGCAACCAGTATAATTTTTTTCTTTTTATTACTCATTATTGTTAAATTGTGGTCTTTCTTGAGATTAACTAAATTAATTATCGACAAAATGATTATCTAACTTTAACCTGGATATGGAAATTAAAATAATACCATCAGACTTCTTTTGAAGTATTGTTCCATCAATTTACCAGTTTGTTTAATCAAAAGTCAAAGACTTACCCGAGGATTATAAATACACCACTAAAATTATACAACAAAGATAACCTTTGTAAATTAACCCGGTACAAATCCCGATTTTATTCTTTTATTTTTCCGTTTTGAAAAAAAGTTTTAAAATACTTTAAGGAAAGCGGTGCAGGATA
>JAGGTG010000088.1 GCA_021163905.1 Candidatus Aerophobota bacterium | reverse complement strand
AGGGCAAGCTCATCTGCTCGCCAAAAAGAGGCTTCCTTAGGGATACCCAGGAGCCCTTTAACCAAATACACCAAACACACCAGATAGACGAAGCTGACGCATCGACCCAATGACTCAATAGACCCAATGACGCAACGACTCAACAGACGTTTTTCAGGGCAGCCCTGAATTTTTCCCGGAACTGGAAGAGAATATTATTGACTTAAGTTTTAATTCTTATATCATATAAAAAGCCGGAGTGGCGGAATTGGTAGACGCGCATGGTTCAGGACCATGTGGAGGTGACTCCATGGGGGTTCGAGTCCCCCCTCCGGCATTTTAATTAAAATAAGATTATGTTTATTAAAGGGAAAGAGGGTAGGTTCCGTATTTTTTAATAGCTTCAAAGTAGGCATAGATATTTTCTAAGGGAGTATCAGGCTGAATATTGTGAGCTGGAGCAATAATAAACCCACCTCCCTGTCCAGCTTGGGCTATCCTCAGTTTTACCTCATCCTCTACCTGCTTTACATCTCCAAATGGCAAAACCTTTTGTTCATCCACTCCCCCAAAAAATACCAGCTCATCTCCAAATTTTTGCTTGAGTTTTGCAAGATCCATATCTTTTGCCCGGGGCTGAATAGGGTTTAATACATCCAGACCTATTTCTATAAGGTCAGGGATAATAGGAAAAATAGAACCGCAGGAGTGATAGGCTAATTTTATCCCGGGATTTACCTTTCTCAGTTCTTTAAAAATATACCGCATTCTTGGTTTAAATACCTTGCGCCATATTTCCGGGGAAAGTAACATTCCCTTCTGAGTACCAAAATCATCTCCTGTCCAGATCATATCCACTCCCAATTCCACCATTTTTTTACCACAGGCAAGATTATATTCCATAACCTTATCCATAAGAGCAAAAACATACGGCTTTTCCACAATCAGGTCCATAAGAAACTTCTCCATTCCCACTAAATTCCAAGAGAGTTCAAATATGGTTGTTTCCAGATCTCCTACAATAGCAAAGTTTTCTCTGTAGCGCTTTATCATCTTTTCAGCAAGATCCCATCTTCCGGGAGCTAAGGGATCGGGCATTTTAAATTCATCTACCTCCTCCACAGTCTCTACTTCAGCAAGAGGTCTTTTTATTATCTCATCGTACAGGCCAACCCTTCTATATACAAATCCAAACTCATCAATTAACTTACCATCCTCCCATCTGGTGGGAGCATCTTTAGCTCTTGTAGGTCCAACTCCTACCGCATCGTTTCCCAGTTCAATTAAAATTTCCGTATGGGAAATCCTGCTTGAGAGCCAGGAATCCTCCGCTTCCCAGGGAAGATTCATCTTTTTGCCCAGTTTTTCTGCTACCTGAGGAGTAAGGTTGGTAAATGTTGGAACCCGATCAGGCTCTTTATGATTAAGGGCAGCTAAAAATCTTTCTCTTGGATTCATCTGTTTTGTTTACTCCTGCAAATTATCAATAAGATCCTACCCTATCCAGATAATGCTCCTTCGGTTAAACCCCGAACAAAAAATTTTTGCACAAAAAGAAAGATGATAATTAAAGGAAGACTCATCATCACCGTTGCTGCTGCCATTTCATTCCAGAATACATCAAACTCGCGCAAGAAAGCACCAAGACCAACTGCCACTGTGTATTTTGACTGAGTTTTTAGTAAAATCAAGCCAAATGGATACTCACTCCAGCTTAAAAGAAAAGCGAATAAAGCAGTGGTCACCATTCCTAACTTCGATATTGGCAGGATAATATGTAAAAAAGCTTGAATTCGTGAGCATCCATCAATTCTTGCCGCATCGTCAAGATCCCGGGGAATATTACGGAAGGTACCTACGGACATCCAGGTGGTAAAGGGAAGAGCGAAAGCTGTATAGAGAATAAGGAGGCCTAAGCGAGAATTATCAAGAGCCAATCTTCTCAACATAGCATATATGGGGATGAGAAGAGACGGGCCAGGAAACATCTGTGAAACAAGAATAAGAATTAAAAGGATGGTTCCCCCTTTCAAATTAGTAAATCGAGCAAATCCATAACCGGCAAAGGAAGCTATTAAGGTGCAAAGAAGAGCAGCTCCTCCTGCCACCACCATACTATTGGCAAAGAAAAGAGGCCATGGATCATGCCGCCCTAACTGTTCTCCTGTAAATACACCCTTGTATATATTAAGGGTTGGCGCTTTTGGAATTAAGCTTGGAGGGACATCAAATACTTCTTTATAATTCTTAAAAGAAGTTATAACAAGCCAGATATAGGGCAGCAGAGTGATGACTAAAATAACCACAGCTACAATAGCTATAATGGTTTTTACACCTATTTTTAATAAAATACGCCTATTGGAAGTAGCTACAGACATCAGCTTCCTCTCCATTGTTTTCTAAACACCCAAAGATAAATCAAACTAAAGATAAGAAGAAGAGTAAAATTTATCATGGAAATAGCTGCAGCTCTACTTAACCTGTAAGATTGGAAAGCTGTTTTATAAATAAGAACGGGAAGAATTTCACTGTAATGCAGGGGTCCTCCCTCGGTCATTATAAAAACCGTTGTGAAGCTATTCATAAGCCATATTACAGTTAAAAGAGCTCCAATGGTAAGGGCGTATCTTAGCTGGGGAAAGGTAAGATAGCAAAATCTCTGCCAGAAGTTAGCCCCATCTATGGCTCCTGCTTCGTACAGTTCTTTTGGAATTCCATGAAGAGTAGCTAAAATCATAAGAGCTATAAATGGGTAAATTCTCCAGATGGCAACGAACAAGCAAACATAAAGAACCATTCTCGGCTCAGCCAACCAGGCTACATAATTGGAAATTAAATTAAGTCGCTTGAGAATCTCGTTGATGACTCCCATTTCTGAGTTAAGCATCCACCTCCAGGCAAATGCCACACATACCTCTGGCATAATCCATGGTATAAAAATAAGACCCCTTACCAGGGAATTAAAGCGAAACTCCAGATTAAGAAAAAGCCCCAACCCCAACCCGATAAGCAAGGTTCCCAGGACACCAAATCCTATCCAGCGTATCGAATTGTAAAAAATCTCCCAGAAGGTACTATTTCGGAATAGATAAAGGTAATTTCTCAACCCGATAAACTTTATGCGTGGTTTGATAAGATGAACATTGTAAAAACTAAGATCAATAGCGTAGAAGATAGGGATAATAATAAATACAAGTATAATCACCACTGGGGGAAGTATATAAAGGTATGAAGAAAAAGTCCTTGTTAAATTTGTATATGAACTTCTCATTTTCTTAAACCTTTAGGTTAGGAAGCCCAAGCAGATTTTTTAATCTGCTTGGGCTTTTTTTCTAATCACATCTCTTCCAGGATATCCTGGCACTCTTCAGCTGCTTCATCTAGTGCTTTTTGAACTGGTTCTCCTAAAAGAGCAGCTTGAAAAGCATGACCAAATACCTTGATCATCTCCGTAAATCCCGGGAAGGAAGGCATAGAAATAGCACCCTTGAAAATTGTACCCTTTTCGTACTCTCTTACCAGGTCCGGGTAAGTCTTAGCCAGCTCAGGGGTTTTAAATCCTTCATGAGTAGTAGGTACTCTTCCCTGAATTCTCACTCCTGCCCACATACGCATAGATTCCGGACGAG
>JAGGTG010000170.1 GCA_021163905.1 Candidatus Aerophobota bacterium | reverse complement strand
AGCTATCACATGATAGGATTTTTAAATAAGAAATTAATTAATTTTTTTTATTTTAACTTTTTTCTCAAATTTTATTATCCTGCTTTTTTATCCTCATACATTTTAAAATCTGCCTCTTTTAGTACTTCCTCTACTTTTCTTTTTTCTCCGGGGTACCAGGAGGATACTCCTATCGCTAAAGTTAAAGGAAAGTCAATTAAGTGGGTCTTTTTACCCCATACTTTAATCTCATTTTTTATCCTTTCTTTAATCTTATTAAGTATTTTCCTTTCCACCTGCAATAACAAAACTAAAAATTCATCACCTCCAAAACGCACCACAATATCTGTATCTCTCACATTTCTCTTAATTAAACTCGCAACCTCCTTAAGTACCTTATCACCCAAAAGATGAGAAAAACGATCATTTACCTCCTTAAATCTATTTATATCAATCATCAAAAAACCAATAGGGTATTTATATCTTTTAGAGCGTTTGATTTCTCTCGAAAGTATCTCATTAAAATAATAACGGTTGTAGGTACCTGTTAAAGGGTCATGAATAGCCATATCCCTTAGTTTTCTCTCAAGTCTTATTCTTTTTATCTCCTCTGTCAGATGATTTGTTAATATTTCGATAAGCTCAATATCTTCCCTGGTAAAAGCACCAGCTTCTGGAGAAACAACCTGTAAAACACCCAATTTATCTATGGGGGAGCTAATAAACGAGATAGGGGTGGCTTCTCTGTCAAATTCTTTTACATCTTTTGTCCATATACTTTTTCCCTCTTTTAAGGTCTTCTCGGCGATATCTCTATCCAGGAGCAGACATTTTACCTCCTCAGAGGTGGAAGAGGAAGATGCTGCTTTGAGAACAAGAGATTCATCTTCCATCAAGTATAAGAAACAAAAGTCAAAACCAAGGACCTTCTTTATTTCATTTATGGTAGTTTTATAAACCTCATCTTCTGTATTACATCTCTGGAGAAAATCAACTGTTTCGTGGAGTCTTTTTAATCTGTCCTGGTATTTTTTCAATGCTTCTTCCATTCTCTTTCTTCTTGCTATATCTCTTGCAATACCAACAGCATGCCACTTCCCTTCCATATTAACAGAGGATAAAGAAAGTTCCACAGGAACTTCTTTTTTATCTTTTCTCAGGGAAAAAACCTCAATTATTTTTTCTACTATAGGGCCTTTCCCTGCTTTTTTAAATTCCTCAAATCCCCTTTTAACATTCTCGTGATATTTTTCTGGCACAATAAGATGATAAATCCTTTCTCCTATAACCTCATTTTCTGTATAACCAAAGATCTTTTCTGCAGCTTTATTCCAGAAGGTAACTTTGCCATCATCATCTGTTATTACAATGGCATCTCTTGTTGAATTGGCAATAATTTCTGCTCTCATTTGAGCCTCTTTTAGCTTTTCCTCTACTTTTTTCCTGTCAGTAATATCAATCCCTGTACTCAAAGTTCCTTTTATTCTTCCTCTCTCATCTTTTAAAGGTGTATTATGCCATAAAATATATCTTTTCTCTCCTCTTTTTGTTAAAACGGGATTTTCAAAGTATTCAACTTCTTGAGCTTCCCCTTTTATAAGTTTCTCTAAAACCTCTCTAACTTTTTCTTTAACCTCAGAGGGAAGAAAATCCTCAAACCAGTCTTTCCCAATAATCTCCTCTTTTCTGTATTCTAAAACCTCGCAGCCCTTTTTATTAATAAAGGTAACCTTTTTATCCTTACCGATGATAACAAGAATACAACCTGCGAAATCAATTAAACTATGCATATTCAAACTTTCCAGGAATTTATCTTCTTTGGAAGGATCCAATTATAAAAAAACACCCCCTCCTGGTAGGCATAAGCTGTTTATTATGGAAGGAAATCAGATTTCCTTCATCCTGATGTAAACCTGATACTGCAGCTAATAACTCCTTGCCAGCCTATAATTTGTACAAGATTATAATGTATAGTTTTCTAATGTCAAATCATAAATTTCTGTTTGGTCAGTTTATCGGTTAATCGGTTGGTCGGTTTATCGGTTGATGCGTGAATGCGGAGTGTTATACGTTCGATGTTCAACGTTCACACCAAATACACCAAAGTAACCAAACACACCAGATAGACGAAATAGACGAAACAGACCAAACAGACAAAAAGGGCGAGAAAGACGAGATACTAACAGGAGACTAAGCCTTCCCTGCCCGGGCAATTCCTATCCGGATGAAGATTTACCGAAGCCGGCTTATACTTCCCTTAGTGCCTCAAACATAGCTAAAAGATTTTCAACCGGGACTTTTGACTGAATATTATGAATGGTGTTAAATACGTAACCCCCATCTTTTCCAAATATCCTGCATCGTTCCTTTACCTGTTTTTTTACCTCCTCAGGAGTTCCAAAGGGAAGGGTCTTCTGGGTATCCACCCCTCCACCCCAGAAAACTAACTTATCTCCGTATTTTTCCTTGAGAACTTTTGGATCCATATCCTTGGCTGACGTTTGAACAGGATTTAAAATATCCACTCCTGCCTCTACAAAATCATCAAGAAAGGCAAATACTGAACCACAGCTGTGATAGAAAGTTTTCCAGGAAGTATGTTGATGAACCCAATCATTTATTTTTTTATGAAATGGTTTATAAAACTCACGGTACATATCAGGAGATATAAAGGGACCATTTTGGGTACCAAAATCTGCTCCACTTAACATAATAACATCTATCTTATCACCTACCGCCTCATAGGAGAGCTCAAGGTTCTTTAGAGCTATCTCACATTGAAGTTCAAAAATACCCTTAATATAGGAAGGATGAAGAATATGAGCTAAATACCACTCCTTTGGATCTCTAATTCCCCTGGGATATTTAACCGATGGACCAGGTACAAGAGCAATATCTCCAAAGCTTGCATCTATAAACTCACCCACAATGCAAAGATCTGTATTTTTATAAAGCTCATCTGCCATTTTCTCTAAATATCTAAGTACCTCCTCTGAGAATACCGAATACTGCTGTTTAACCCACTCCTCTGGATTTAGATTTTTCTCATCAATAGGCTCCTGACGCACAAGAACATCAAAATAGTACCCTCCTTTGGGCATTCTTGCACAGGGAGGAGCTGAGGTATCTCCCTGGGGATAAATATAAATATCCCCCTTCTCATCTTCTGTTGTAATAAACTTCTCCGGAACAAGCACCCTTGTTCCATCAAAAAGCTTCCAGGGTTTCCAATTTTCATTTTTAAATCCAAATATATTAGTTGGAAGCCAAAGACCCACAGTGTCCACTCCCAATTTTTCCTTTACTTCCATCTCAACCTCAGCAAGTATCTGGAAGGGGTCAACCACCTTCACCGGCTTATCCTCTAAACCAAGGGCTTTTCTTAACCTGGCATAGGGGCTTGCCTGGATCCCTGTTACCAGAGTTGAGCCAAGATCAAGAGGGATACGATCAGGAACCTCATGATTTATTGCTTTTTTTACTCTTTCCCTTGATGTCATTGAACATACCTCTTTATTTAAGATTTAATTTTCACTTTTTTATATCTAAATTGATTAGATTATTTTTCGCTCATTAAGCTATAAAGCTATGCTACCATTCTTTTTTGATTATGTCAACCAAATAAGATTAATAT
>JAGGTG010000004.1 GCA_021163905.1 Candidatus Aerophobota bacterium | reverse complement strand
GGCATCTACAACATAGTGTGCTTTAAATACTCCTTTATTTGTATAGATATTTTCTCCTTCTACTTTTTCAACTTTAGTATTATCGTATATTTTTGTTCCTTTTTCAGCTGCCTTTTGAGCAAGATAGTAGTCAAAATTAGCTCTTTCTATAGTGTAAATAAAAGGATCTGGCCAGGATAGTATAAATTTTTCCTTCATCTCATAACTGAAAAGTATCTGTCTTACCTGACGATGCACCAAACAAGTTATATCGAAATCAAAGAGTTTATTTATTCTTGCTGTAATTCCTCCTGCACATACTTTTGGGCGAGGCAGGCTTTCTTTTTCTAAAATTGCATTATCAATACCAAATTTTGAGAGCTGATATGCACAACTTGCTCCAGCAGGTCCTGCTCCAATGATAACTACCGGAAACTTTATCATTTTAATTTGGGTATATTCTTAAATGGGTTGGATATTTTTATTTAAAAATCCTATTATGTGATAGCTTCTTATTTGGATTCCATGCCTCTTTTGCCATCCTCTTGCAGGTTTTTCTATAGCCAAGGTTAAATATTAAAAGGGGAATTGCATATTTCCACCTTCCACCGGTAAATACCCCTGTTAGTCTTTTAAATATAGAAGGTAAACTGTAAGTTTTCTTATAAGCCCAGTTTAACCCTGCCTGAAGCTCCTCAGGTGTCATATTTTTTGGTTTAAAGACGATATGACCACAATCGTAATTTGACCAGTTTCTATCTATAAATCTTTTTTCTCTTTCTATTTTCTCATAAAATGCTGTTCCTGGAAGAGGAGTTAAAATGGTATACTGCACACCATCAAGCTTTGCCCTGTTGACAAACCTTACAGTTTCCTCAAAAACTTCCCTTGTATCAGCATCAAACCCAAATATGAAAGCTCCCTCAACAAATATCCCATGCCTGTGGAATCTTTTTATAGCCTCAATGTAAAAATCTATTTTGTTCTGGTGTTTTCCTATTTCTTTAAGAGCCTCTGGCGAGATAGTTTCAAAGCCAACAAATAGTGCCTTACATCCACTTTTTGCTGCAAGAGCTAAAAGCTCCTCATCGTAAGCAGAGTTGACAGATGCCTGGCTCATCCATATAATCCTGTAAGGAATAAGTGCTTTAAAAAGGTCTTTTGCATATTTTCTATTACCCATAATGTTATCATCTAAAAAGACAAAGAAGCGATCCTTTAAACTTTTACCTACATTTTTTTCAATACACTCTACGATTTTTTCAACAGGTCTTTTGCGTATCTTCCTTCCAAAAAATCTTGTTACAGAACAAAAAGAACAGTTATAGGGACATCCCCTTGTTGCATGCAAAACTTTTTTAACAATGTATGTATCCTCTTTTAAGATGTCCCATCTTGGGAAGGGAACCTCAGATAGATCTGGTTTTTCCTCGTTTTTATAAAATTTCTTTAATCCTTCTTTGCCGTATCTCTTAAAATCATCAATTAATTTCTCCCAGCATCCTTCTGCCTCACCAATTACAACAGAATCAGCATGCTGGATTGCCTCATCTGGCAGGGCTGATACATGAGATCCACCTAATACTACCGGTACCCCTTTTTTTCTAAAAGTATCGGCAATTTCATAGGCTCTTGGGGCAGCTGAGGTCATAACTGTGATGCCCACAAGATCCCTTTTTCTCTCAAAATCTATCACCTCAACATTCTCATCAGTTAAAATTACCTTTACATCATCTGGTGTTACAGCGGCAACATTTAAAAGCCCTAAGGGAGGTATTTTAAACACCTTTGCTCTTTTTGCCCTTTTTTTCTCTTCCTTTTTTCTCCAGGTGGGACAGATAAGCTCGACTACCATTTTTACTCCTTAACCAACTGTTAACTTTTGGGGAGGCAAGATTCTTGATGTAAGAAATGCTCCATTTTCCTTTAAAAGATAAAATCCCCATCTAAGATGAGAAACTCTTCCTCTTTCTTTTAAGGCTTTAAAATAGTCAAAAGCAAGCATTGTTCCAACATGGACAACCCATTGGGCTAATAAGGGTAAAGTGCTTCCTCCCCAGGAGGTAAATTTTCTTCCCCAGCAGGCTGTATGTTCAAAACAGGTTATATAAAGTTCTTTATAGATATCGGTAAGGTTTTGCTCTATAAAGGATTCCATGTCTTTTAATCTTCCCAGAGGAACAAAGAAAAGTGGCATAATTAAGGATGGATATTCTTTAAGCTCTTTAACAAGATCTATAGTTTTTTGAACGTCATCTTCTTTTTCACCGGGAAGACCGGCAACTAAGGTTGCAAGAGGAAATATGTGGTTTTTAACAAGAACCTCAAATCCTTTTTTTGCCACATCTGGCCACTCATCAGCCTTCCATGGTAAGGCTTTTCCCCTCATCCACATATTCATTAATCTTACAGATCCTGTTTCAAGTCCTACCTGGAACGCGCTGAAATTTTTTTTAGTTAAATCTAAGGCTTTTGCATATTCTTTTACCACCTCAGGTGCAGCTGCTGCAGAGCTTAGGTTAGCATGAGAAGGTGATATAGGTTTTCCAAGCTTTTTTATCTCACTTACAAGCTCAACTATTTTTCCACAGGGTGTCCATTCACCTGGTTTATTACCATACCTTAACTCATCTTCGGCAAGTAGGGTAATGGAGTTTACGTATTTTGATTCTGCATTTATCCTTGCATCTTTTATAATTTCTTCCATTGGTCTCCAGGTATAATGCCTCATTCCTGGATCGCAGAACTGGCAACCTCTATCGCAACCTCTTCCTATTTGAACCATCCCCCACAGAGTTGGTTTCTTTATTCCCGCTATTTTTCTTGCTGGAGGACCAATCGCCTTTTTTGGAACATCACCCTTTAGCGCATTTTTAAAAAGATCTTCGGCTATTTCCTCTATTTCTCCTTCGACTACGCAGTCTATACCAAGCTGTTTTTGTTTTTCCGGCAGGACATCAAATTGCCAGGCTCCAGGCCCTCCTACAATTATCACACTTTCAGGATTTTTTTCTCTTATTTTTTTAATTAATCTCTCAAAGTAGTACTGGTTAAATGGCTCTTTTCCCCCTGATAGGCCCACCATGGTAGATGTAGCAGGACCAATTCCAAAGGGATCAATTGTACTTACACCGTAAACCCTGGCGTGTATACTATCAAGTTGAGTTGAATCACATACAAGAACATCAAATCCTTTTTCCAGTAAAATAGCCTCTACTTTTCGCAAGAGAAGATTGGCTATTTGCACCTCACCTTTTCCGTTTGTAGGTGCGGGAAGGAAGATTTTTTTCTCCAGGTAATTTGTGAATACTTGAGGAAGAGAACCCCTTGGTATACAGGCAGTAAAACCTCCAAGGCAGGTTAGCCTGTGGTTAATTAAAACAGTTTTATCTGCTGTGAGAATGATATCGGGCATTTATTCTCCTCAAAAACTAAACTACATAACTTGCCTTTTTACCCCCACATATTCAAGAGCCGTTACAAAAACTTTTTTGGTGATGAAGAAAAAGAAATCTTTCCTTTTTAACTGTTCAATGATAAACTTTGGTCTAAGATAAAAACTAAGATAGGCTCTTAAAAGCCACCTGTTAAGATTGGTGGTAACCATCTCCGGGATTTTCATAACCTGGTCAAGAATGGTGTACTTTGACCAGTCTTTTGTTAA
>JAGGTG010000234.1 GCA_021163905.1 Candidatus Aerophobota bacterium | reverse complement strand
CTATGGTGATCTGGGAGATACCCAGAGGATTTCTCTGGGAATAAAGTTTAAATCTTATCCTTACTAAGATCCGCTCAATTCCTGTATTTTACCCGGAAATTCCCTTTTTGTAGCTTGCAATTTATTACCTTACATCCATAAAAAATATGAGACTATTTATGGGTTTTTTCTTTTTTTCAAATATAATAATGTACGGGACAACAAAAAACTAAAGATGGCAGGGAAAATAATAGGTAAAGTTTGGAGGGTGAAGAAAAATGAACATTTATCTATTTGCTTTTTTAGCTATGGTCTTTTGGGGCTTAGCCCCTGTATTTGGAAAGATAGGTTTAACAAAGGTCTCACCTTTGATTGGCCTTTATGTACGCACATTTGTCATAGCTGTGATTTTATTAGTTTATGGAACTCTTAGTGGTCAAATTAAGGGTTTAGGTTATGTGAGCAAAACCGATATTCTTTATCTGGCAGGGGAAGCTGTATGTGCCTCTCTTTTGGGACATCTTGCTTACTTTTTTGCTTTAAAATACGGTGCTGCTTCTCGAGTGGTTCCTTTTATTGCAGCTTATCCTTTAGTTACCTTTCTTGTAAGTATCTCCTTTTTAGGGGAAGACTTAACCTGGACAAAAGGAATAGGAGCAAGTCTGGTGGTATTGGGTTTACTTTTTCTAATGAGATGAATCGAGAAGGAAGAAATATTTATTCCTGAGACAAAAGTAAAAATTGCAGCAAATAGAAAAAGAGTGATAGCTAAGTTAGTCTGATTGGACAGTTTGATTTAAATACAACATCCTATGACTTTGTATTTATATTTTTAAATTTATAATTTTTCTTATATATCCTTTTTCCCGGGATTTTCTGCTGTGATTAATTTAAATTCCATCCTGTACTTTCTGATTGTCAGTCTTCCTATACTAAAACCTATAAATGCCCCCAGTGTATTTCCAATAATAATACCCCACCACACACCAATAAGATTTAAATTCAAAACTATTCCAAAAAGGTATGCCAGAAAAACTGAAAGGATTATTGTTCTTGTTATAGTAATAAATAGAGCGGTCTCACCCTTTCCGACACCCTGAAACATTGCTGAGGATAGCATACCCAGAGGAACAGTTGGATAGTTTATTGCCATCCATCGAAGAAATGTTACCAGATCATCCGCTATTCTTTTGGCCTCTCTGGAGTAGGTAAAAGCTAAAGTTATCTGTGGTGCGAAAAAGAAGGTAATTAGCGAGACAACAAGTTCTATAACCATACCTACTTTTATGGCATACATATAAGCTGTGTTAAGCTTTTTGGCATTTTTTGCCCCATAGGCGGCTCCAGTAACTGAGGTAACAGCTATTGCCATTCCCAGAAGGGGTATTGTACCCAGGGAAAATATTCTCCATCCTGTAGTAAAAACTGCAACACCATCTGTCCCTCCTACATTGATCACAACGAGGTTTAAAAAAAACATGGATATGGACATAGAAAGCTGTGCCAGCGAAGCAGGTATACCGACACGCAGTATTTCCTTTATTATCTTCCCATCTGGATGAAAGTTCTTAAATACTATATCTATGTAGGTATCGCGTTTTATAAGAAGCCAGTAGAAAAAAAGTGCTGCTGATATTAGCATTGATGTAAAGGTAGCCCATGCTGCGCCAACAACACCCATTCCGAGAACATATATGTATATTGGGTCCAGGACTATGTTTAAAATAGATCCAACGATAATTGCATACATAGCCCTTTTTGTATCACCTTCACCACGGAGTATTGCATTGGCTATATTTGCAAAAAAGACAAATATCGCTCCTGCAAAGAGAATTCTTGCATAATCTGTGGACATCTCCGCAACTTTACCTTTTGCACCAAGTGACAAAAAAATATTCTTTAAAAAAGGCAAAAAAGGTAAACTTACTGCAAGTCCTACAAGCAGACCCATAAATAAAGTATGTACAGCAGTGTTATCTGCGACTTTTTTATTTTTTTCTCCTATCCTTCTGGATATAGCAGAACTTCCACCAATTCCTATACCGTTAGATAAAGCCATCATGGTCATTAGAATTGGAAAAAATAAACCAACAGCTGCAAGAGCATCTGTGCCTAATCCGGAAACCCATATTGCATCTACTAAGTTATACATTGCCTGAACAAGCATTGCTATCATCATTGGTATGGAAAGCTTTAGTATAGCTTTCTTTGGATTACCCAAAAGATTTTTAACTCCCCTGGTTAGATTTGCGTCCATTGATATTATTCTCCCTGTTAGCTGATATAGCATTTTGAGCTATTTTTTCCAGTATTTTCATTATGGACCTTCTTTCCTCTTTCGTAAAACCTTTAAGAAGAGTACTCTGCCACTTCCGAGCCTCTTTTTTAACTACCGATTTTATATTTTTTGCCTTCTCTGTTAAATATATCCTGTAGATTCTTTTATCTTTTGGATCCTTTTTCCTTATAATATAACCTTGCTTCTCGAGCTCTCTTATCTCTCGCGAGGTTGTAGCTTTATCTATGCGTAGCTTCTTGCTTATCTCTTGCTGACTCAGGGCATCTTTATGATAAAGAATGATAAGTATAGGTATTTTTCCTCCTTTTATTTTGTAGGGTTTAAGTTTTTCCTCAATGTAAAGTCTGGTTTGCCAGTGAATTATAGAAAATAGTCTTCCTATTGATTGCCCGGGAATTAGTTTGTTCATCCTGTTAACCATAAAGATATATGCGTAAAATAAAGTTGCATATGCAACTTTATTTTAGTGAATCTGTTGTCTTCCGTCAAGCTGCGAGGAATTAAAATCTCAGCTTTGATGTAAATTTTAATGTGAGGAAGGAGATTAACCATAAAGGGAGAAATTTACTATTTTGAGGAGCCGGGACCTGAGAATACAGAACAGACTGTAAGTATTGCCTACCAGGTAACAATCTCCCGGGCATTTGAAAAGGAAGGGTGGATAATGGAAGATAAAGTCCGCAGAAAATGAAGGTTTGTGTGGAAATTGTATTAATGGCATCAGAAAATGGCGCTATTAATGTAGATAAAGAGGTTATAGCAATAGCGGGAACCAATGAGGGAGCAGATACTGCTGTTATAATAAAACCTGCCTACGCACGTAGGTTTCTTGATTTAGAAATTAGAGAGATTCTGGCTAAACCAGGAAAAATTAGCTAATGAAGGTTATTTTTACTTTAACCTTGTTATCTGAACAACGAGGTTTCTTCTTTTTCCTCCATCAAGTTCAATATAGAGAACTCCCTGCCAGGTGCCAAGTAAAAGCCTTCCTTCTCGAACAGGAATGGTTACCGATTGTCCAATAAATGTATTGAGAATATGAGCATGGGCATTTTCCTCTCTTGGTATCCCTCTGTATTTAGCATTATGTTTGTAATTTGCCTTTAAGGGAACTAATCTTTGATAAGCTTCTAAAAGATCATCCCAGAGTTCAGGATCAGGTTCATTAACAGTAATAGCTGATGTAACATGTGGGTTGTAAATTAAAATGCTTCCCTCATTTACCTTTTTTTCTCTTATGATTTGTTGAACCTTATCGGTAATGTCTATTACCTTTAAATATTCCTCTGTAAATACTGGAATTTCATCCCATAAAATTTCCATCCTTTACCCCTCCAAATTTACTACCGTTATTTTACATATAGAAAAGTTCTCTGTCAATTTTATGTTGCGCCAGATATCCCAGGGATGATTGAGGAAGATAGACGAAATAAGGTAGATGAAATAATGACAGACGAGAAAGACGAAAAAGACGCAACGACCTGACTCACCAAACAAACCAAAGTAACCAAATAAACCAAATAAACCAAATAAACCAAATAAACCAAAC
>JAGGTG010000259.1 GCA_021163905.1 Candidatus Aerophobota bacterium | reverse complement strand
TGATCCTTAGGCAAAGAAGACAGAAGGAGAAATTGTGATGGCTTATTTTAAGGAGAAAAGACTGGCCAGATTACTGGGCAGGGTAAGAGCAGTTATTTTTGATATGGATGGACTCATCGTTGACAATGAGAGCCTGCAATTTGAGGCAACCAATAAGGTTCTTTCTCCCTACAAAATTAAATTGACCACCGATGACTGGATTAAAAAGTGTCTTGGTAGGAGAGCAAAGGAATTTTTTAGGGATATTGTAAGTGAGAATTCTATTTCTTTGAAGGAGGGTCTGGAGGATCTTGTTGAGAGGAAAAATAGATATTACCAGCAGCTTGTGTCAAGAAGAATAGATGATATTGTCAGACCCGGGGTTGTTGAATTTATAGATTTTCTTTATGGAAGGTATAAACTGGCTCTTGCTACCTGCGCTGGCAGAATTGAAACTGAAGCAGTTATAGGAAAAAGGGGACTTGGAATTATGGATAAATTTGAGGTAATTATTATGGGTGATGAAGTTGAGTATCCTAAACCTGATCCTCAGATTTACAAACTGGTTGCAGATAAAATGAAGATCAGTTCCTCTTCCTGCCTTGTTCTGGAAGATACAGCCATAGGGGTAGAGGCTGCCAGAGGTGCCGGGATGTTTGTGGTTGCTGTCCCCAACAGGTACACTAAAGATCAGGATTTTTCCAGAGCCAATTATGTGGTAACCGATCTTACACCAGAAGCAAGGGTTATTAACTTAAAATAAAAAATTATAGAGAGATTAAGGTGAAAAGAAAAGATTTTTTAAATTTACTGGGAGATCTTCCTCCTGCTGCCTCTCTTTCTGCTGAGGTTATTGAAAGGGTAAAAGAAAAGGAATTTATCAGAGAAAAAATTATCTATCAAAGCGGTGGAGAAAAGGTTTTTGCATATCTTCTTTTACCCTCTCCATTTAAAGGTCCTCATCCAGCTGTGGTAGCTATTCATCAGCACAATCTTGAGTTTCATCTGGGAAAAAGCGAAGTTGTTGGATTAGCCGGAGATCCAGATATGGCCTATGGATTGGAGCTTGTAAAGGAGGGCTTTGTCGTGATTGCTCCTGATTTAAAATGCTTTGAGGAGAGAAGGCCTTCAAATGAGGAAAGGGAGAAAAATGAATTTTTCCAGAATGGTTCTTATGAGAGATTTGTATTTTGTAAGTACCTTTTAGAAGGCTCAACCCTGCAGGCCCGGTATGTTTTTGACCTTTCAAGAGCGGTGGATTATCTTGAGGTGAGGGAAGAAGTTGACTCTGACAGAATTGGTGCAATTGGCCACTCCCTTGGAGGACAGGAAACCCTTTTTTTAATGCTATTTGATGAAAGGGTTAAAACAGGAGTTGTAAGTTGTGGGACAAGTCTGTGGAGACTAATAATAGAAAAAGGTATATCCCATAATTTTGCTGCCTACCTTCCGGGAATGCTTAAAATTGGGGATTCTGATGAGTTTTTCAGTTTAATTTGTCCTCGACCGTTGATGATAATAGCAGGTGAAAAGGATCCTATTTTTCCAGTAGAAGGGGTACGCAGGATAGGTGAGAGGCTTACCAGAGCTTACAGGGATGCAGGGTATCCGGAAAAATTCCAGCTTATCATTCATTCAGAAGGTCACTGTTTTCCCTCCGGATTAAGACAAACTGCCTGCAGATGGCTGAAAAGATGGCTTTTTAGATGATTTAACGCGCAAATTTGACTTTTTAATTTTTTATGATAGAATTGACCAAATAACCAAATTGGTCAAAAAGTTAATAAAGGAAATTGTATTTATGAAAAATTCCAAGGCTGAACTTATAGTTGATGTTGCCCAGAGGCTATTTGCAAAATATGGATTTAAGAAAACTACCATTGATGAAATTGCCCATTCAGCTCATATTGCCAAAGGTAGCATTTATTATTATTTTGGCAGCAAAGAGGATATTTTCCGTGCCGTATTAGATAAGGAAAACAGGTTGTGGAGTCAAAAGGTAAGAGAAGTAATTAACAGGGCAAGTACTCCTCAGGAAAAGCTACGTGCTTACCTTGTAACAAGAACGAAGTATCTAAGTAAGCTTACTAACTTTTATAGCGCACTCAGAGAAGAGTATTTAGAACACTATGCCTTTATTGAGAATATAAGAAAAAGGTATTTCCGGGAGGAGATAGAGATAGTAAAGGCAATTTTAGAAGAAGGGGTAAAAAAGGGAATTTTTAAAGTGGAGGAACTGGGGTTAATGGCATTTGTTATTGTTGCAGCTTTGAAAGGACTGGAATATCCTTGGACAATGGAAATACCCATGCCTGATATTGAGAAAAGTATTGATTTTTTGCTAAAGATGTCATTCAACGGGTTGTTGAAGAAATAATCTTTCTCAAGTTATCCGAAGATGATAGGGATAAAGTCATAGGAAAAGGGGGCAAGTATAGCTAATGCTCTAAGGGTCATTGTGGAGGAGATAGCTCGTAAACTTGGAAAGTTAGTTATAATGAGAATTTTAGATAGATAAACTATTAGCTTTTGTTTTTGGTTCTTTCAATATTTTAACTGGATGCTTCAAGAAAAAATAAAAGTAAATGGGTGTAAAAAGGTAAAAGAGGAAGAGATAGAAAAATGAAGATAATGCTCATTCTTCCCCCATCTAAATTTGTTTTAAGGGATAAATTAGGCATTACCAGTATTCCTCTTGGTCTTGCTTATCTTGCTTCTTTTGTTGAAAGAGATAATCACAATGTAAGGATTGTTGATTCTCCTACCCTCAGATATAACATTCAGGATATAAAAGAGGAAATTAAAAAATTCAGGCCTCACATTATAGGTGTAACTGCTACAACATCCAGTATTTATGACGCTTATAATGTAGCAAAGGCTGCAAAAGAAATTGATCCCGGGGTAAAGGTTGTTATAGGAGGCCCTCATGTGACTTTTGCTGCAAAGGAGACGCTTAAAGAATGTCCTTTTATAGATGTAGTTGTAAGAGGAGAAGGGGAGGAAACTTTTAGAGAACTTGTAAATTTTTTTGAATCTTCATCGGAGGATACCTGGTCTCTTGAAGAGGTTAAAGGGATAACTTTCAGGAAGGATAACAAAATAATAGAGACAGATAGCCGTTCTCTTATAAAAAATCTGGATAGCATCCCTTTTCCTGCTTATCATCTTCTACCTATGGAAAAATACAGTCTGGAGGGTAAGAGATTTGCCACCATAATGACCTCAAGAGGTTGTCCCTTCTCCTGTATTTTTTGTTCCTCCTCTCAGCTTTTTGGTAAAACCTGGAGGGCAAGGTCTCCTGAAAATGTTATAGAGGAGGTAAAACTGCTAAAAAATGAGTATAGGATAAAAGAAATAGAATTTTTAGATGATACTTTCACTCTAAGTAAGAAAAGAGCAGAAAAAATATGTGAACTTTTAATTAAAGAAAAACTTAATATTTCCTGGGCCTGCTCGTCAAGAGCCGATACCATAGATGAATCTTTAATAGAAAAATTAAAAAAGGCAGGATGTCATACAATTTACGTTGGCGTTGAATCAGGTTCTCAAAAGATACTGAATATAATTAATAAGGGTATTACTTTACCTCAGATAGTAAAGACTATTAATCTTATAAAAAAGGCAAATCTTAACACTGTTGGTTCTTTTATAATTGGAATCCCAGGTGAAACAGTAAAGACAATTAAAAAGACCATTAATTTTGCCAAGAAACTAAATCCCTCTTTTGTTCAGTTCAGTATATGCACTCCCTATCCCGGAACAAAACTATTTGAAATGGCCAAAGAAAAAGGCTGGCTTTTAACAAAAGACTGGTCAAAGTACACCATTCTTGACCAGGTTATGAAAATCCCGG
>JAGGTG010000054.1 GCA_021163905.1 Candidatus Aerophobota bacterium | reverse complement strand
GATGGGTAAGTGTCGTAGATGCATTCAGGATTTCAACCAAACAAACCGATGAACCAAATACACCAAATGAACGAGATAGACCAGACAGACGAAACATCAAGTTTGAGAGGTTTCCCGAAACTGCAGCTCGTAAAGGTAGCGGTAGTAACCTGATTTTTTCATAAGTTCGTTGTGTTTGCCCATTTCTACAATCCTGCCATCTTTAAGGACTACAATTTTATCGGCACTTTTTATTGTGGAGAGCCTGTGAGCTATAACAAGGGCGGTTCTTGACTGCAAAAGTCTACTGAGGGCTTCCTGGATTAAAGTCTCAGATTCTGAATCCATTTCACTTGTTGCCTCATCCAGGATTAAAATAGATGGATTTTTTAAAAGTGCACGTGCAATAGCTATACGTTGTTGTTGCCCTCCAGAAAGCCTTTGTCCTCTCTCGTGGATATACGTTTGATAACCGTTCCTCATTTTCTCTATAAAGGAATGAGCATTTGCAGCCTTGGCTGCTTCTATTACCTCTTTTTCTGTTGCCTCTGGTTTGCCGTAGCTTATATTGTTGTAGATGGTATCGTTAAATAAAATAGTATCCTGAGTAACAATTCCTAAAAGATTTCTGAGAGATAATATATCTACTTGTCTTAGATCATTTCCATCTATAAGAATTCTACCCTTATCAGGATCGTAGAAGCGAGCAAGCAGGTTTGCAATTGTAGTTTTTCCCGCACCTGATGGTCCTACTATTGCCACGATCTCTCCTTTATTAATCTCAAAATTTATATCCTTAAGTACCACTTCCTCATCGTATTTAAAAGAAACATTTTCAAATTTAATTTTGTCTTTAAATTCAGAGATAACAACAGGATTTGATGGATTTTTGATATCCGGGGTAATATTGAGTATTTCAAATACCCTTTCACCTGAAGCTACAGCTTGCTGGATAACAGAGCTAACATCTCCCAGCCTTGCCATGGGCCTGTAAAGAGATAAAAGCCCTCCCATAAAAGCCACAAACTCTCCTGCTGTCATTGCTCCTTCTATAACCTGTTTTCCTCCAAACCAGACAATAAAGGCAATTCCAAAACTTGATATAAGGCTAACAAGGGGACTTATAAGAGCTGCTATTTGCTGAGATTTCATTTCAGCTTTAAAGTATTCTTTACTTCGATTTTTAAATTTTTCCCTCTCGTATTTTTCCATACTGAAAGCCTTAACGATTCTTATACTTGAAAAAGTTTCCTGAATAACGGAGGTTAAAGTTGCCATCTTTTTTCTTACTTTTCTTGACATTTTTCTTAGTTTATTACTCAGGTTGGTTGTTAATTTTACTACAAATGGTAAAATAGCAAGGGAAATCAGGGCCAGTTGCCAGTTGAAGTAAATCAAAAGCCCCACAAGAGCAACAACAGTAACCCCTTCTTTTACTATATCACCTATTGCCCTTGAGAGTGCATTTTGCATGGTGGTTATATCACTTGTAAGCCTTGAGATAATTTCGCCTACAGGTTTATGTGAGAAAAAAGATAGCGATAATCTTTGTAAATGGGAGTACAGCTTATTTCGGATATCAAAGACAACTTTTTGACCAATCCAGTGCATAAGGTATCTTTGCCCGTAATTAAAGACTCCCTGTAACAGGGATATCCCGATTATGAGGAAAGGTATTAGGTTAAGCAGGAAGATATTTTTATTAAGCAGGACTTTGTCCACCATATCTTTTATGAGCCAGAGCATTACCGCTGATAATCCTCCAGTAAAAACCATACACAGAAGAGCCAGGATGAACCTTTTCCAGTAAGGTTTTACAAAGGTTAATAGACGAGCGTAGATGCCGTTTTTTATTTGTTTCATAGTTCTCTCTTTCTAAAAAAAAGATAGGCAAGGGTTAACATTATTCCACTGTAAATAAAAGTGTAGATGATTATTTTTCCTGTGGTAAAAGGATCAATGTGGTAGCCCCTTGCTATTTTTTCTCTTAAATTGAAATAATCAAGATTAGGTAAAACAAAGCGAGTAATACTGATAAGTTCCTTTATAGATTTGTTGTGGATACTTCTTGCAAGAAGGGCAAGTTGAGGATTGAGATGTCCGAGAATATATACAGAAAAACAAAGCAGTGTTGCAACTGTTGCTGAGGATGAAAAGGAGGAAAACATAACCCCGATGGAGGTTATAACGATAATCTCCATTCCGCTGAATCCAATTGTAAGTAATAGCTGGGGCTCAATATAGCCTTGTTTTAGATAAACCAGCATTAAAAAAGCTATCCCACTTATAAGAAGGGCTAATAGTGTTGTCCATACTATCCCGAGAAAGCTACCTATAATAAAGCTTGCTTTGCTTACAGGTTTCGAAAAAAGGATATAGACATTTTTTCTCTCAACTTCCCCAACTATAGCCTCTCCCGATAGAAAAATACATATTAGTCCGCTGAATATTGATATGCCAGTTAATCCAACATCTTTTATTATTTTTAATTTAGCGGTAAAAGTTAGACTTTCAAATAAAAGAGAAGCAAAAATCATTATTATAGCAAACAGCAGGAATACAATGAATATTTTTCCTCTTATTGCCCTGCGGAAAGATTTTTGCGAAAGAACAAGAGCAACCCGCATACTATTTTTCACCACCTCTGTAAACAACTCCACTCCATCCTAATTTTGCTCGGAGGATTTTAAAAAAGGATCTATCATTTAATCTTATAAGTTTGGCTGAATATGGACTTTTTCTTATCTCAATTTCTTCCCCTTCTTTAACAGGGTATCCTTCCTGTCCGTCTATGGTTAAAAGAATCTCTTTAGCAGGAGGTTCTGGTATTATCTTTATCTTCTCCTCTTGAGAAACAATTAAAGGTCTAACAGCCAGTGTATGGGCGCATATTGGGGATAAGATTATAACCTTTAAATCAGGATAAACCACCGGACCTCCAGCTGACAGAGAATAGGCAGTTGAACCAGTTGGAGTGGAAATAATTAATCCATCAGCTGAATAGGTAGTAACAAATTTCCCGGAAACAAAGGTTCTTAAAGAAACTATCCTGGGAAGGGAGCTTTTACTTATAACAACATCGTTAAGAGCTATAAACTTTCTCACTTTTTGTTTTTTGCATATTATTCTGGCCTCCAGCATTAACCTTTGCTCCACACTATAGTTATTAACTAAAATTTTTTCCAGGCCCTTTTTAAACTCATCAATAGGTACCTCGGTTAAAAAACCAAGCCCCCCTACATTTACACCAAATATTGGTATACCTGCTGGTGAGAATTCTCTTGCCGACCTAAATAAAGTTCCATCTCCTCCGAGGGAGATTATGAGCTCAGCTTCTTTTTTGATTTTTTCAATTGGAACAACTAATTCATTAAAGAAGGTATCAATATCGGCTTGATCGGGAATAAGAACCTCTACTCCCCTTTCTTGCAGCCATTTTATCACTGACCTTGCTTTTTCCGCTATGTTTTTTTTAGTTGGATTTAAAGTTATTGCTACTTTTTTAATCAATTTTTAAGCCTTCATGATAACCTGTGATAGATTTCCTTTACCAGGACAAATGTCCGGCTACGGAAAAATTACCATTTCATCCATATAATAGCGGTTAATAAACCAATAATCGATCCCACCACCACCTCAAGAGGTTCGTGTCCCATGCGCTCTCTGAGATTTTTTTTAAATTCCTTTTCCAAAGACATTCTTTTTATTATATAATTTAATATCTGCGCCTGCTGTCCCACCTCCTTTCTCACCCCTATAGCCTCGTAAATTATGGCCAAGGAGAAAATGAGGGTAACAACAAAAATAGTGGAGGAGATACCTTCTTTTATCTGTACACCAGTAAGTAGTGCTATAACC
>JAGGTG010000019.1 GCA_021163905.1 Candidatus Aerophobota bacterium | reverse complement strand
ATTTGGTTTGTTTGGTGTATTTGGTTTAAAGCAACGTTGAACGCAGAACCTTGAACATAGAACGCATCAACGCATCTACGCATTAACTGATCAACTGACTAACTGGAAATCAATTATGGAAAACATACTCGGCGGGCAGCAAAGAATCATAGCGAAACTGGAGGAATAGTTCTTGACGGGGTTAATTAAACCTTTATAATAAATTAACAAAATACTGGAGGAATAGCAAAATGGAACAAGAAAGAGGAAAAAGGTGGGGTACTATTGTTATTGTCATCGCACTACTTGTTCTTGCAGGAAGTATAATTTTCACCGGAATTAAGATATCCAGCACAATCAATGCTAACGTAAACAAGATGAGAACCCAGGTAAAAAAAGAAATAGAACAGGACCTACGCAGGGAAGTAATATCGTTCATTTATGCTTTCAGAAGCTCATCCATACAAAATAGACAAATTACTCCCGAAGATTTAAAAAAAGGATACAAGTTCGCCCGGGATTTTTTATCCAAAACAAAATAAAAAAATAATCTAATAAATAACCTCTATCTTTTTCCCGGTCCGAATGGAAAGGTTAGCAGCAGCTACCACAGCTAAAGATCTTTTCCCGTCCTCACCATTAACCTCAGGATTTTTGTTCTCAACAATACAGTTTATAAAGTGTTGCAATTCGTCAATATATGCCTGTTTAAATCTTTCCCTCCAGCTAAAGTAATGGGTAAAAACTATTCCTTTTTTCCTTGTGCAATAGCTGATATTACCACTTTTTATATTACCCACAAACATGACTCCTTCTGAGCCAAGAATTTCCATTCGGGCATCGTATCCATAATTAGCTGGACAGCTCATATCAACTATCCCCATTTTTCCATTTTTAAAAGTCCCTATGACTATAGCTGTGTCGTAAAAAGAAGGGTATCTTTCTCCTATCTCGGGATGTTTATAATTTTTTGCAATTGCCTCAACACTTTTCAGCTCGCTTTTAGCAAACCACATAAGAGAATCGAAATCATGACTTGAAACCTCAGCTAACATTCCACCACTTTTCTCTATATCCAGAGCCCACTCCGGAGGTAAACCAGGTCCTCTTCCTGTGGACTTTATAAGAATAATCTCTCCAATAGCACCCTCCTCTATCCTTTTTTTAGCCAGGATGAATTCCGGATCAAACCTTCTCATAAACCCAATCTGAAATTTAACTTCATTTTTGTAACACTCATCAATCATCAGGTTAGCTTCTTTTAAAGTTAAGGCAATAGGTTTTTCACAAAAAATATGTTTTTTAGAGGATGCAGCGTCAACAACTATCTGACAGTGGGTAAAAGTTGGGGTGGTAATCACCACTGCATCAAATTTTCCCCAATCGAGGGCTTGCTGATGATTTTTAAATACCTTGCTAACAGAAAGCTCACCTGCCAGATCTTCTGCCAGATCTTCTTTTTTATCAACAATAGCTACAAGCTCTGAGTTAGGGATACAGGTCTTTAAGTTATAGCCATGGACCCTTGCAACTCTACCTGCACCTACGAGACATACTCTCACTTTATCCATTCTCCTCTCCCGGAAGGGAAATTCGTTGAATTTCGACAAGTTCCTTTGAAGGATTAACCTGAGAGTTCATCAAATCAACATATACCTTACAGAAATTCCGATAGTATCGGTGATAACTTAAGCGTGGACTGATTTTTGGAGAAA
Organism: Candidatus Aerophobota bacterium; assembly: GCA_021163905.1. Lineage (GTDB taxonomy): Bacteria > Aerophobota > Aerophobia > Aerophobales > B3-G15 > JAGGTG01. Next base: position 2,177 of record JAGGTG010000019.1, on the reverse strand, counting down.
GAGTGCTGATAAACTTTCTGGAAGTAGATGCAAGATCCGGAAAAATACCAACTGCATATCCTGCTACTATAGCTGATCCAAGAACTGCAAGTTCTTCTCGATTAACTCTTGTATAGAACAAATTCAATACATCAGATTTTATCTGATTCCAGATTCTGCTCCTTGCTCCTCCCCCTATTACTCTTACTTCTTTAAAGAAAATATCTCCAGAGATTTTTTTCAATATATCAAAATAGTAACTGTACTCATAGGCAATTCCTTCAAGAATAGCCCGATAAAAATGAAATTTAGTATGCCCCCAGCTAAATCCAAACCAACTTCCCCTGACATAGGGGTTATAAGGACATACTCTTCCTCCAAGATGGGGGATAAATATAAGCCCATCTGAGCCAGGGGGAATTTTCTCTATCTTCTTATTTAATATCTCATAAGGATCCACTCCTTTTTCCTTTGCCTTTTTTTTCTCCTCTTCGGCAAATTCATCCCTGAACCATCTAAGACAGAGTCCTCCTCCATTAATATAGGCCAATAAATACCAAAGATCAGGAACTACAGAACGAAAACAAAGGAAAGTCTTATTTTCAAGATCAGGAATAAACCGGGGAACACAACTTGCAAAACAGGAAGCAGTTCCGGCAACATCTACCAGCTGTCCTACATCCACCAGACCTGCGCCGAGGAAACCAGCTGCCTGATCACCAGCACCAGCAGCAATTGGAATTCCCTCTACAAGACCAGTATCCCTTGCCGCCCTGGAGGATAACTTTCCCACTATCTCCCAGGGAGAAACTATTCGAGGAAGCTTTTCAGATGGAATATCAAATAAATCACAGAGTTCCTTGTTCCAGGACTTATTTTTTATATCACCAAATCCACTAAAGGTAAGATAGGTGTAGTCAATAAATGCCTCATCTCCTTTAAGATCTGCCATTTTACCTGCAACATAGCCTGCAGGCATAACGAATTTACAAACCTTTTTAAAAACATCCGGGGCTTCTTTTTTCCACCAGAGGATTTTTGGACCATGATTGTAGCTGGGAGAGGTACCTGTAGATTTTAAAACAAGATCTCCCGCCTTCTCTCTCATAATCCCGATATAAGGTTCACATCTCGTATCCAGCCAGGAATCATACCGGGTTACCGCCTCCCACTTTTCATTAATTCCTCCTATTCCTGCCATCTGGCCATCAAAGGCTATTGCAGCTACATGATGGGGATTAATTTTTGATTTTTCTACAATTTCTCTTATACTCTTGCAGGCTGAACGATAAAAATCATCCATTTTTTGATCTACCCATCCAGGTTTGGGATAGGAAAGAATTGATTCCTCATAAGCATCTGCAATTAAATTCCCATCAGTATCAAAAATGGCAGCCTTTGTTCCGGCTGTACCTAAATCAACACCTATAAAATAATTCTTTTCTGCCATTTTGCTCTCCCCTGTTTATTCATCGATATAGAGAGTCCTACAAGCTGCAAACTAAAGGATAATTTCCCCCTCACCTATCTTCGGAAATACCCAGAGAGTCTATAAAAATGTCCAGGTTTCAACCATTTTTCAGCGGAATATATCTGGGATTGTCCTTCAAAACTGGTTTACCATTCTCCTCTACCATTATCTTGGCAAATCCATGTTTTTGTATAATCTCGTAGTTATGACCGGCATCTCCAGGAAAAAGGGTAAGAAAAACAAACTCCCTGCTCCCCGTATTTATTGTTCTGTGTCCCCAATAGGGAGGAATGTAGCCAAGTACTCCTGGCTGCATATAAATCGTGGATACCTTTCCCTGCCTGGTTTGCATTAGAAGATATCCCTCTCCACTAAGGCAAAAGTAAATCTCAGCGGTATTTTCCTTGGCATGGAAATGTCCCTTGGTCATAAAATACTCCTTTCCAACCTTACCCGGATAAATTATGGTGGTACTGTAGATTATGTGACCTTCTTTTTCAGGAATACTTACCTCCTTTACCTGGTAAACTAACCTGTTATCAATTGACAAAAGCTGGTTGAGAGCATCATCATCGGCATACATTCCCTGCATATCGCTTATCCTTCTCTCAATAACCCGATCCGGGTGAATAACACCATTTTTAAAATCCACCAGGGTCCTTATAGGCTCCATTAAATCCTCCATTTTTATCTCCTATTTTCTGAAATTGGGACAGTTTTTCCACAA
>JAGGTG010000147.1 GCA_021163905.1 Candidatus Aerophobota bacterium | reverse complement strand
TTTGTTTTTTTGTTTGTTTGGTTCATTTGGTTTATTTGGTTTGTTTGGTGTGTTTGGTTCATTTAGTGTATTTAGCTTGGTTTGAGTTAAATCAAATATTAAACGTAAAGCGCCCTCTTGTATATACGCATTCACGCATCAACTGATTAACCGGACGGCTGATCTAACTCCATAGTAAAAGTTAACGTTGACAGGATAAAATTTTTAATTATAATATAAGTAAATGTTAATATACTTATATAACTTATCCGGATGAACATGGCTTATTCACAATTAGAGAAAATAAGCAGGGTATGCAAGGCCCTTTCTGATATTACCAGGTTAAGAATATTCCTGCTCCTTACAGAAAGAACCTTATGTGTTAATGCCATAGTAAATTTCCTTGGTATATCTCAGCCTGCTGTATCCCAGCACTTAAAAATTCTCAAGGAGGCAGGCCTGGTGAAATCAGAAAGAAAGGGTTACTGGATGCATTATTCGGCTGATTTAAAAAAGATAAAAGAGATCGCAGACATCCTTTTAAAGATCTTGAAAGACAAAAAGTCAGTTTTTGTAAAGTAGGGAAAAAACAAATTAAAAGGTGGGTTATGGATAAGTATAAGTTAGCTCCAGAGTTTGGTGGAGAGAGAAAAACCACACAGGAGGATAAAATAGCGATAAAAGTATCAGGACTTACCAAATACTATGGAGATTTTTTAGCTCTTGACAGGATAAATTTTAAGGTTGAGAAAGGACAGATATTTGGCTTCTTAGGACCCAATGGAGCAGGGAAAACCACCACCATCCGCATTTTAACAGGGATTCTCATACCAGATAAGGGAAAAGCTGAAATAATGGGGATAGATGTTACTAAAGATCCTATTGGTGCTAAAAAAATTATGGGAGTTGTCCCCGAAGTTTGTAATGTTTATACGGATCTTTCTGCATGGGAAAACATAATACTGGCAGGAAAACTCTATAGAGTGAGAAAAGGAGAAAGGCAGAAAAGAGCAAAACAGTTACTTCAAAAATTTGACCTTATTAAAATAAAGGATGAAAAAACAAAAAAGCTCTCCAAAGGAATGAGACAAAGACTAATTCTTGCTATGTCTTTAATTCATGATCCCGAGATTCTTTTTCTGGATGAGCCAACCTCAGGTCTTGATGTTAAAAGCACACATATGATAAGAAAAATTCTTCAGGAATTAAAATTAAAAGGAAAAACTATCTTTTTAACCACCCATAATATTGAAGAGGCAAATCTTATCTGCGATAAAGTTGCCATTATAAACAGGGGAAAAATTGTAGCTTTTGACACCCCTGAAAGACTAAAAAGTGCTTTTAAAAGGACTCAATCAATAGAAGTTTCCTTTGACAGAATGCCTTCAGACATAAAATGGGTTGAAGATATTCCCCATATTGACAGATATCAAATATTAGGCGATAAACTCCGTCTTTATACGCCAGATCCTGATATAGTGATAAGAGAACTTACCAAATATACCGAGAAAAACAAGCTCCGATTTGTATCCCTCAGTACCCTCGGACCATCCCTGGAGGATGTCTTTGTTAAACTCACTGAAGAAAAGGAGACAAAGTTATGAAGAATTCTCACCCATTTTCTAATTTCTTTTATAGTTTAAGTGGTTCACTGGTAATAATGGAAAAGGATGCCCGTATTTACTATATTAAGCCTCCTGTAATTATTTTCGGCATTTTGTTTCCTCTATTTTTCTTTTTAGCCTTTGCCCTGGGAAGAAAAGTCTCCTCCTTTATCCTTATCCCGGGCATGGTATCCATGAGTCTGTTTTTTACATCCTCCTCTGTTGGACCTCTTATCACTCCCTGGGAGAGAACTGCCAGAACTTACGAGAGGTTGCTTACCACACCAATTTCTCTTTTTTCTCTCATCTTAGGCGATGCTATGGCGGGGTTTATATTTGGAATACTAATATCTTTAATTCCTCTTTTTTTAGGATTTACCTTTTTTAATGTAAAAGTTGTTCATCCTTTTTGTCTTATAGGAAATATGCTCCTTTCCTCTTTATGTTTTTCCTCCTTAGGAGTTGCCCTATCCTCCTCTGCTACTGAGGCTCCTTCTCAGGCAATGATGCTCTCCTCTCTTGTTAGATTTCCTTTAATTTTTATAAGTGGGATATTTATCCCCCTTAACAATCTTCCAAACTGGGGAAAAATAATAGCTACTATATCTCCACTAACCTATACCACTGATTTACTTAGATTCAGTCTGTATGATGATGGATTTTATCCTATCTTTTTAGACCTGTTAATGCTGGTAATATTTTCTATACTCTTTTTCGGACTTGCACTGAAACTCCACAAGAAAAATCTTATAAAGGCAATATAAGAAAAGAAGTATTCGATCTTATCCACAAACAAATCCTGGATTTAAAAATCTTGACATAGATTAATTTATTTATATAATACTATATGAGCATTTGTTCATATAATCATAAATGAAATTAAGCAAATAGAAAATAGCTATCCTATCAAAAGTTGAATTAGGTGTAAAAAGAATCCTTTCAGTATAACAAAGAGGGAGGTGGATAAATGGCAGCTAACTGGTACCCAATAATTGATGAGGAAAAGTGTATTGGATGCTTTCAGTGTGTTGATTTTTGTCCTCATGGAGTCCTGGCAAAAGCTGATGGAAAACCTGAGGTGGTAAAACCCGAGGATTGTGTTGAGTTTTGTCGTGGCTGTCAGAAAGTCTGTGATCAGGATGCAATAACTTATTCTGGAGAAAACTAATTAAAGGAGGGATGAAATGGCCGAGAAGAAAAAGAAAAGGGGACTTCTTTTCTGTGTGTGTCTTGGGACCTGCCCTTCGTTTAAGGATACAAATGAGTATGAAGTTTTAAATGCCATAAGAAGGGAAAAGCTGGTTGACTGGGTTGGAATCCATCCTCAGCTTTGCAGCACAGATGGAGATGAGTACTTAAAAACTTTACTCAGCGATAGCAACGTAGATGAGCTTTATGTCGCAGGATGTGATCCTGTTATGCAAAAAAAGATGTTTAGAGATGCCTTTGATGCAGCAGGGTTTGACAGGGATAAGCATATCGGAATTGAGGTAAGAAATATGAAGACAGAGGAGGTAATTGAAACTATAAAAAAAGCTATCCAGGAAAGAGATAGGTAAGATAATAAGAGGATAGAAAAAGATACATAAGAAAGGAGGACATAAAAATGCTCCTTAAAGGCTTTACCAAAATAGAGACTTTTTTCCCACCCTGTCATCCGGGAGAAGTGGAAACAGTTAGTGCCACAGCACAGCTTACCGATGATATAAGTGCAGTATTTCCTTATCTAAATGCGATTTTAAAGGGAACAATTTATAATCCAAAGGATAAAACGCTTTCTTTCAGAAAAGATGGTAGGGGAGTTACACTTTACCCTGAGAAAATTCTTGTTGCAGGATGCAAAAATGCCGAAGAGGCAAGAGAATACCTTGAGAAATTAAAAGATTTAATTAACAAAACTTATGAGGAAAAAGATAAGATAACACCAAGCTATAAAACTCGCTCCAGATTAACGGTTCTTGATATCTACAGGCTTTTGCCAAAAACTAACTGCCGAAAATGCGGAGAGGCAACATGTATGGCTTTTGCAACTAAACTTGTTACAGAGGAAACTTGTATCGACAAATGTGAGCCTCTTTTTACAGATGATTATAAAAATGAAAGGAAGAAGATCTTAAAAGTACTGGAAGAGGCAGGTTATAAGACTTCAGAATTAGAATAAAATTATTAATCTTCCTCTCAAAACTTCCGTAAGATAGACTCTGATTAAATTAAAAATAGCTGACTCCCGGGGAAACCTTCTTTAAATAAAAGGAGAGTCTTGAAAAACACAAATACAGTAGAGTTGAATTTATTCGATCAC
>JAGGTG010000250.1 GCA_021163905.1 Candidatus Aerophobota bacterium | reverse complement strand
CTCTTACCACAAGGCTATACTGAGGTTGAAGACATATAAATTTAGACCATCCCTGCCTTTCACTTATTGAAAGTGCCTTCATGAGCTGCCAGGCGGTAAAATTGGAGACTCCCAGATATCTTACCTTACCTGATTTAACAAGGTTATCCAGAGTAAGGAGAGTTTCATCCAGAGCTGTTTTTTCATCCCAGCAGTGTACATAGTAAATATCTATGTAATCAGTTTGAAGACGGCGAAGACTTTCATCTATTGCTCTCATAATATGGGTACGAGAAAGGCCTCTGTCATTTGGTCCAGGACCTACAGGAAAGAAAACCTTTGTAGCTAAAATTACCTCATCTCGTTTCCCCTTTAGTGCTCGTCCAACAATTTCTTCAGAAGCACCGGGGGTTTTACCGTAAACATTTGCTGTATCTATGAAATTTCCCCCTGCCTCTAAAAACTGGTCAATTATACTTCGGGATGTTGTCTCATCTGTTTCCCTTCCAAAGGTCATAGTTCCAAGACAAAGCTCGGAGACTTCCAGCCCGCTTTTGCCCAGGAAACGATATTCCATTTTACCCTCCTTTTAAGCAGAGCTTCTTTTTATTAGTTCTGGTTTATAACTTATAGCTCTGGTAACCCCTTTATATCCCCTGATTCTCTCCATGAGAAAATGTGCTGCCATTTTTCCCATTTCCTCAATAGGCTGATGTAAAGTTGTAATTCCATAATCCTTGGCCCAGGGTTGATCATCAAATCCAATTACTCTAACCTCATTTTTAAGGGAAAGTCCTGCTCTTCTTATCTCTTCAACAACTCCCAGAGCGAGAAGATCACAGGTAGCAAAAATATTAAGAGATGATCCTGCGGTTTGCAAAATATCCCTTGCTGCAATTTGTCCTCCCCCCAGACTGAAATCAACAGAAATAATATTTCTTTGAGGAAGTTTTATCCCCTTTTCCTTAAGAGCGGTTTTAAATCCATCCAATCTCTCAAGAAAAACCCTGGTACTGAGAGGAAATTCAAATTCTCTAATTAGAATAATGAAGAATTCTCCCGAAAATGAGCAAAGGTACTTTCCGGCAAGATAACCTCCTAACCTGTTATCTACATAAACACAGTCAAATTTATCAGAGTAGCCATCAGCGAGAACGATGGGTCTGGAAAGAGGGAAGGGATTTAAGTGGTAAAGCTTTTCAGGATCAAGGGAGACAAATAAAAATCCATCACTCTGATAGGCAGCAGCATTGGGATTGGAAAATCTTTTAAGTCTTTCCCTGCTTAATAAGGGGAAAAGAGCGGGATCATAACCGTACTTATCTAATTCTTCCTCAACACCTTTTAAGATTCTTCCATAAAATTGATTTCCAATTTCAGGTAAAAATACCGAAATTGTGTAGGAGTTACCACTTGCAAAACGACGGGCATGGATGTTTGGTTTGTAATTGAGCTGGCGCATTGCCCTTAGAACTAACCTGCGGGTTTTTTCCTTTACATTGGGATGGTTATTTAATACCCGGGATACTGTAGATTTGGAAACCCCACTTAACCTGGCTACATCTTCAATAGTATTTTTGGAACTATTTTCATTCCTCATGCTTTTTATTGACAGCATATTTTTCTTTATTAGTTAATTTTTTTTGGGAGCAGTTCTAAAAATACCAGATATTAAAAATTTTGTCAAGTTCATTTTTTCCAGTTTCGGGAAAAAATCCTGTAATTCCTTGCTTCCTGCCGGGTATGTTGATGCGTGTACGCGTTAATGCGTCCTATGTCCGAGGTCCTACGTCCAACGTCGCTTTAAACCCAACGACCTGACTCACCAAATCAACCAAACAAACCAAAGTAACTAAATACACCAAACAGACGAAACAGACGAATAGACGAAATAGACGAGACAGACGAGAAAGACGAGATAGACGAGACAGACGAACCAGATGAGATTGTGAAGTGAGAGAAATTATGATATAATGTATTTCATCTTCCCTTAATTAATCTTGAGAAAAAGGGGATAATATGAGGGAAATTAAAAACCAGGATTTGCGGAAAAGAATTGTAAAGATCCTGCAAAAATTAGTGGAAACTCCCACTCCTACAGGAAACGAGGAAAGACTTCATGGATTTTTGTCTTCACTTCTGAAAAGAGCGGGCTTTCAGATAGAAATACAGAGAATTCCAGATTATCCTTCTAACCTGGTGGGAAAAAGGGGGAAAGGTAAATTACTATTTTGCACCCACATAGATACCTATCCTCCTTTTAATCACCCTGATCCTTACAGGCTTACAGTAGATGGAGAAAATCTTATAGGAAGAGGTGTTATTGATGCCAAGGGACAGATAGCATCTCTTCTGGTAGCTCTGGAGAATACAGAGACTCCCTGTCAGGTAGCTTTAACATCGGGAGAAGAGGAAGAAGCTCTGGGATCTAAATTTCTTAAAGTGGATGCTCGAGAAGGAATAGTTCTTGAGCCAACTGATCTTTCCTTTGCACTATCTCAAGCAGGAGCAATAGAAATACAGATAAATGTGGAGGGTAAAGCTGTTCATGGATCAGTTCCATCCAAGGGGGAAAATGCCATTTTAAAAGCATTCAGGATTTATCGAAAATTAGAAAAAATGCCATTTTTAAAGCAGACCCATCCCCATTTCCCCCATGGAGGATGGATAAATCTCGGAAAGATTGAGGGAGGAAAGGATATAATGGTTACTCCTTTTTCCTGTAATTTTCAAGTTGATATTGGTATTATTCCCGGGATAGATATTGATAATGCTGTTCAGCAGATAAAAAATGTGGTATTCAATGAAGGAGGTAAGGTGAATTTTCGTGACATCTCCCCCCCTATTGAAATTAATCCCGATCTTAAAGTTATTAACTTACTCAGAGAGTCTTTTGAAAAGGTTTTAGGAAGACAACCAAAAATAAAAGGAATGCCAAGCTGGACAGATGCTGAAAATCTTTTTCAAAAAGGAATCCATTGCGTAGTCTTTGGAGCAGGTAAGCTCTTTCATGCCCATTCTAATTATGAGTTTATTCCCCTTAAACAGTTAGAGATCCTTTCCCGTATTCTTATTTATTTTCTCAATCTCTGGAGAAGATAAATTCTTTCTCATCCTTACCCACTCACCCCAGCTCCCCTTTTCCTCAAAACCCAATCTCTGATACCAGCTTCGGGCTATCCAATTTTCCTCCCCTACCCACAAAGAAAGAGTTTTACATCCTTTTTTTACAGCATATGCTACAGCTTTATTAAATAACTTTTTTCCTATTCCTTTTCCCTGGAATTCTTCTCTAACGGCAAGCTCGTGTAGCTCACCAGTTCTACCCCATCTCCAGTCTTCCCATTCGCTATGAATAGAAGCAAAACCTACAATTTCCCCCTTTCTATCTGCAACCAGAAGTCCCTCTGGATCCCCCTGATAGAGCCACTCAAGATAATTTTTAATCCTTTCTCCTTTTTTATAAGCGTACTTCATCATCCTCTTATAGGCAGACTGGTAAACCTGCACGAGACTTTCAAGTTCCCATTTTTTTATCCGCCTTATAATTGTATTTTCCCCATCATCCATTTTTAATTGGATCCATGTTTAGAAATCTGGTAAGATTATTTAAATTTCTAATTTCTAAGTTCAAAACATTATATTTTAGCTCCTTTTACTGTCAAGAAAAAGTTTTCAGAGTTCTGAAATTGGGACACTTTTTCCACAATATTCCTCTAAAAGGCTCCTGGGTATCCCTAAGGAAGCCTCTTTTTGGCGAGCAGATAAGTTAGCTCTTCACTAAAGTACAGCACAGCCAAAAAGCGGAGGCCGAGCTGCAGAGAAGTTAGAGGTGATACCAAACTCTGGCGAGGCCGTCTGCTTTGCCCTTTAGGGGGAGCAGCGAGCGAAGCGAAGCGTTGAGGGGGAAAGTATTTTCCCCCTCAA
>JAGGTG010000097.1 GCA_021163905.1 Candidatus Aerophobota bacterium | reverse complement strand
GCCCTTCACTAAAAAATAGCACAGCCAAAAAGCGGGAGGCCGAGCTGCACAAAAGCAAGAAGTGATAATAAGAGTTTGGCGAGGCCGATTTCCCGCAAGAATACCCAGGAGCCCACATAGTTATCAAAAAGTGTCCCAATGTCAGTACCAAACATTTGCACTTACCTTTTATTTATAGTAAAATTAAAAAGTTCCTGATAGCTTTAGTAAGAGGAAGGGTTTTGAGAAAAATTAAAGCAGATGAAATTACAAAGATAGTTAAAAATCTATGTATGGAAACCAATTATTATTTACCGGAGGATATATTAGATCATCTCAAAAAAGGACTTAAAAAGGAAACATCGCCTCTTGGCAAAAAAACAATTGAAATTATGTTAAAAAATGCAGAAATTGCTGCCAGGGAAAAAATTCCTCTATGTCAGGATACAGGAATCGTAGTGGTATTTGTAGAGGTAGGGCAGGAGGTTGTAATTGTAAATGGAGATCTTGAGAAAGCTATAAATGAAGGTGTCAGACAGGGATATATAGAAGGTTATCTTAGAAAATCTGTTGTCAGTGATCCTCTTTTTGAGCGTAAAAATACAAATAACAACACTCCCCCTGTGATTTACACAAGAATTGTCTCCGGTAACAGGTTAAAAATTACCCTTCTTCCTAAGGGAGCAGGCTCTGAGAATATGAGTAAAATCGCCATGCTTAAGCCATCAGATGGTATCAAAGGAGTAAAGGAGTTTATAATTCAGACAGTTAAAGAAGCCGGTCCTAATCCCTGCCCTCCGGTAATAGTTGGAGTTGGGATTGGGGGAAGTTTTGAAAAATGCGCCTTTCTTGCAAAAAAAGCCCTGCTTAGAAAAATTGGGGAACACAATACCGATGGAAGATACGCAAGGTTAGAGAGGGAATTAATTAAAGAGATAAATAATCTTGGTATTGGACCCCAGGGATTTGGTGGAAAAATAACAGCACTTGCAGTTAACATAGAGTATTTCCCCTGTCATATTGCCAGCCTGCCAGTTGCAGTTAATCTGCAATGCTGGGTAAGCAGACACAAACAGATTGAGATATAGATAAAAGGAAATTAAAAAATTCAATGAGAGAGAAAATCAGGTTAAATACTCCATTTAGTGACAGGGATATAGAAAAATTAAAGATTGGAGATGAGATACTTTTAACAGGTATTATATACACAGCACGTGATATGGCACATAAAAGAATAGTTGAGAGCATTGAAAAAAATGAACCTCTCCCCTTCAATCTTAAAGGACAGGTCATTTACTATACAGGACCAGCTCCAGCAAGACCCGGGAGAATCATTGGATCTGCAGGTCCAACTACAAGTTATAGAATGGACCCATACACCATTCCCCTTATAAAAGCTGGCTTAAAAGGAATGATAGGTAAAGGACCTCGTTCAAAGTGTGTAATAGATGTCATGGCAAAGTATAAAGCGGTTTATTTTGCAGCCATAGGAGGAGCTGCTGCTTTTATCTCCGAAAAAATTAAAAAGGCAAGAATAATTGCCTATGAGGACTTGGGACCCGAGGCTATATGGGAGCTGGAAGTGGAAGATTTTCCGGTTATACTGATTAACGATATAAGGGGAAATGATCTGTACAGAGAGGGAATTAAAAACTACAGGAGGTAAACCAATACCTTTTATCATAGGGATAGTTGGAAAACCAGATGCAGGAAAGACAACCCTTATCCTTAAGCTAATTCCGGAGCTTATAAAAAGAGGATACAGGGTGGGAACAGTTAAAAATTGTCCCCATGGTTTTGATATAGATAAAAAGGGGAAAGACTCCTGGAAGTTCTCAGAGAAAGGATCCCGGGGTGTTCTTTTAACCTCGCAGGATAAGATTGCATTTATAGGATCCAGACAGGAAAAAAGTGATGGAAATGTTCTCGATATTATAAACTCATTTTTTATGAACTTCGATGTGGTGCTGGTGGAAGGATTTAAAGAAGAAGAAAACTTAAGAAAAATAGAAATCCTGCGAAAAGATGTAGATATAAAACAAAATCTTTCTTTAAAGAAAGTTATTGCTCTTGTAAGTGATGTACCCGTGGAAACAGATAAACCGGTTTTTAAACCGGATGAAATTCACAAAATAGTAAATTTCCTGGAGAAAGTTATGCAGGAGGAAAAACAAAAAATATCGGTTGAGGTTATCATCAATGGTGAAAGGATCTTTCTCAATGATTTTATGCAGCGTATGGTTAAAAGCCTGATCCTTGGGATGGTTGTTCCTTTAAGGAGGAAAGATGCTGAGGATAAGATAAGAGAGGTTTCGATAAAGATAAAAGAGACTTAAAAAAATCTATCCCTTTTGTAAAAAAGAATAAGGATAGCTTGTAAGTATTAACTAAAAGGAAAAAATGAGACGCACTAAAATAGTCTGTACTATTGGTCCTGCCTCAAGTTCTTACGAGCTAATAGAAAGTTTGATTAAAAGGGGTATGGATGTGGCTCGTCTGAATTTCTCTCATGGTAGCTATGAGGAATACTCTCTGGTTGCGGAATACATTCACCAGGCATCTTCAAAACTGGGAAAACCTGTAGCCATCCTTCAGGATTTAGGAGGTCCTAAAATCAGGACAGGTTTAATTCAGAAAGAGCCTGTCATATTAAAAGAAGGATCTATTTTTACCCTTACCACTCGAAACATCCCCGGGAATGAAAAGGAGGTTTCCATAACTTATTCTTCTTTACCACAAAAGGTAAAAAAGGGACAAACAATCCTTCTTGCCGATGGATCCCTGGAGCTTAGGGTTGAAGACATAACCTCTACAGATATTAAATGTCGTGTAGTTACAGGGGGGCAGTTAACCTCCCACAAGGGGATAAACCTTCCTGATAGCTCACCTGAAATATCTGCTCTTACTGAAAAAGACCAGAAGGATCTTCTTTTTGGAATAGAACATAAATTTGACTTTATCGGTATATCTTTTGTCAGGGAAGCTGAAGATATTTTAAGAGTAAGAAAAATTTTAAAAGAAAAAAGGGCAGAGGAAATTTCTCTCATCGCTAAAATTGAAAAAAGAGAGGCTCTGAAAAATATTGATGATATAATCAGAGTAGCTGATGGAATAATGGTAGCAAGAGGTGATCTGGGTGTGGAGATACCCCTGCAACAGGTGCCTCTTGTTCAAAAGGAAATAATAAAAAAATGCAATTTATTGGGAAAACCGGTAATTACAGCTACCCAGATGCTGGAGTCGATGATTGAAAATCCCCGTCCTACAAGAGCAGAGGTAACAGATATAGCTAATGCTATTTTTGATGGAACTGATGCAATTATGCTATCAGAGGAAACAGCTATTGGAAAATATCCCCTGGAGGCAGTGACAATAATGGACAAAATAGCAGTTGAAACTGAGAAAGCCTTAGATTATGAAAAAACACTGGAGGAAAGAGCACTTTCAGTTAAGCCAACCATTCCAGATGCTATAAGTCATGCTACCTGTCAGGTTGCCCAGGACTTGAAGGTAGCAGCTATTGTCACCTTTACCTTTTCTGGAAGTACTGCTCGAATGGTAGCAAGATACCGTCCACGTGTTCCAATTATAGCAAGAAGTCCTAAAAAAAGCACCGTAAGAAAGCTAACCTTATCCTGGGGAGTCTATCCTCTCCAAAGCCCGGAGATAAAAGATACAGATGATATGATACGTAAGGCCAAAAGGACGGCTTTAAAGACAGGCCTTGTGAAAAGAGGAGATAAAATAGTAATTACTGCGGGAATCCCTTTTGGAATTGCCGGAACAACTAATTTAATAAAGGTAGAAACGGTAGACTGATATCGTCTGTCTCGTCTATTTGGTGTGTTTGGTTACTCTGGTGTGTTTGGTGTGTTTGGTTTGTTTGGTTCATTGGTTACTTTAGTTTATTTTGGTTTGTTTGTTTACTCTGGTGTGTTTGGTTTTTT
>JAGGTG010000246.1 GCA_021163905.1 Candidatus Aerophobota bacterium | reverse complement strand
TTTGCCGTGTTTCTGGTCTTATGCGGAAATAGCAGAATTTCATAGAGAAAAACTTGATAAGAACGAAAATGGGCTCTATCGGGAATGGGCTTCCGTATATTCCACCAGAGGCTATATTGAGCTTGTAAATAGGATGAAAGATCTGCTGAATAACGCCAGTGTAGAGTATGAAAAACTGAAAGAGGTGTTTATTATATCCAGCAAGTATGAGTATATGTACTGGGATATGGCTTACAATATGGAAAAGTGGAAAACAGATTGAGATTTTGAAAATCAGGTTTTTGTATTGCTGGAGGTCAATTTCTATAACCTTGCTTTGCATTATCTCATAGAAGGAGAGGCAACTCACTTTTGAAATAAACGCCTAAAGTTATCCACAGATTTTAATGATCATGATAATTGTTTGAATAATGAAGATTATTTCCAGGTGATAGATCAAATCAACACCATTCAGATTGATGTATATACGAAGTTCGTATATACTGCAGAATGGGGATGGTATACGGAATATTTCGTATATGAACGAGTTGTCCGAAATTGGCTCGGCAGCTTTAGAATAAATGGGGGGTATAAAATATGGCTCTAAATAGAAAAACCTGTGAGGAGATACGCAAACTTTTAATAAATATTGTTAGAACTAAACTAAGGGACTATAAACCAGAAACGAACCATATGCCATTTCATTTCAGATTGTTAGGGAGAGATAGATATGCCATGTTTTCGTTCATTCAATCCATGAACACTACATTTGGAATTTCTATATGGGAACAAGTTGCTGTGATTCTTGCTAAAAGTGTAGGATTTCAAGCTGAGAGACAATACGATCTGTTAGGAAGTATAGATTCTGAAACTGAAAAACTGATACGAAATATTCACTACGACTTGAGAGCAGGTACGAGGCAAGTAGATAAATTGGAGGAAATTGAGCTTATAAGAAAAAGTATAATGGGAGGGGCACTGGAAAAAGATCCTGATTCGAGAGTGGATTTATTCGTAAAAATTGGTGATGAGGAAAACTATTTTGATATAACGAGTGCAAAACCAAATATGAAGGAGTTTTCAGCATTAAAGTTAAAACTTTTGAGATGGACCGCACTGAGGTTAAGTCAAGATAAAAACGCCCAAGTATTTACAAGACTTGCGATACCTTATAATCCTTACCATCCCCAACCTTATCAACGATGGACTTTGAAAGGTTTATATGACTTGGATAGAGGAGAAGTTTTGGTTGGGGAAGAATTTTGGAATTTTGTTGCGAATGATAACATATACGATGACTTGTTAGATGTCTTTCAGGAAGCAGGGAACGAATTGAGAGAAGAGATAGACAGAAAATTTGCTCAATTCAGAAAAAGAAAGTGATTAAGATGAATAGAAAACTGATTGAAAAATGGTTTCCAACAAAGGAAATAAGTAGAGATGCCGGAATTGAGATGGCATATAAGTCTGCACCTGCATATATAAAACATGCAAGGGAACTTGGGATATCTGGAAATATAGGGAGAGATTTTTTTGATCCTAAGGTAAGGAATTTACACCCATGGTTTGCTCGAAGGCCGTGTTCTGCAGCCAGAGCGATAACCCTTGCATCGGTTCTTACTAATGATGTTGATGGAAATTTGTTTATGGACGCTCTTGGATGGAATATGAAAAAAGAAGCTTACATTCAAAATAAGTATCCCCCACTTCTCTTTTATACAGATCCTGAGATAGACATAATCACAAATTTGCTGATCAAGGAAGGAAAGAAATTAGATGAAATTATTGTTTGTGATCCAATGGCTGGTGGAGGAACAATTCCTTTTGAAAGTCTAAGATTAGGGTTTAGAACTGTAGCTGTTGATTATAGTCCGGTGGCATATATAATTTTAAAGGCGACTGTTGAGTATCCTGCAAAATACGGTAAAGAGCTCGCAAATAGGGTAAGAGAAGAAGCTAAAAAATTAATTTCTTATATCGAAAAAAATCTTGGAGATTTTTACCCGGAAGATACTGAGGGATACATATTTGCGAGGGAGGTTGAATGTCCTAAATGTGGTGGACACATTCCATTAGTACATAATTCAGAAATTGCAGGAAATTATTATCTGGGCTTTCATTTTAGTAATGAAGAGAAACATTTTACTCCATATATTTCTAAACTAAAAACTGAGTTACCTCATATTAAGAGAGGAGAGATTGTGTGTCCCTATTGTGATAATATGATGAAGAAGTATGAAGCTTATAGGATTTGGACAGAGAAACATAATAAGATTTTGGAAGATCTTGCTAAAGGGAAAATTAATGAAGATGAAATTTTATCCACACATGTTGTATTAATTAGACAAACCAAAGATGGATACAAAGTAGCTGATGATAAAGATTTTGAAGCTTTCTTAAAAGCTTGTAAACGGTTTTCTGATTCATTCGCAGAAATTAGACCATATTTACCAATGGATGAAATTCCGAAAGAAAACGAGGTATTCGAGCCTGTTAAAAAATATGGTATTAGGTATTGGTATCAGCTATTTAATCCCCGCCAACTCCTTTCAATTGCATGTCTTATAAGATATATTAACCAACAAATTAGTGCAATAGATTCTACGGATGATATTGGTAAGGCATCAATGTTATATCTTGCTTTGGGAACAAGTCGAGTCATAGACTATAATTCAATTGTAACTACATGGAAAAGAGGCACGATAAGAGATACATTAGGTCAATATGCAAGAAATAGAAAAGTATCATATGGAGAAGCATACTGTGAAGCGATAGTAGCTCGAAGAAACATAAGATGGATTTTTGAAACGGATGCAAATAGAAAAACCCAGGGTGGTATAGTACCTGTGTTAAACGAAATATGTAAAAGATTAGAGGGATTAGGCAATAAGATTACTGTGGTTCATGGTGATGCAAGGAAGTTGACATCATATACGACTGAAAAATTTGATCTGATAAATGTTGATCCTCCATATTTTGATACTCATATTTATAGCGACATAAGTGAATACTTTTGGCAAATATTAAGATTATCCCTTAGACAACTTATAGATGAGGGATATATATTCGGTAACGAAAAAGTCGCCGAATGGAATACATATTCCCGAACTGTTCCGAGAGAAGGGGAGCTGATAGTAAGAAAAAGCACGAACCATGGCAAAAATCAAAATAAATTTGGTGAAATCTGGTATGCTGAACAGATGTTAGAATTTTTCAAAGAGGCTTATAACACCTTAAAGGATGATGGGCTTTTGATTGTGTGGTTTACACATAGAACCTTAAACGCTTGGAAATCAATAATAAGTGCTTTATATGGCAGCAACTTCTATGTAACAAGAATATGGCCTGTAACAACAGAGCTTCTTACAAGACTGGTAGCTAAGAAGAATAATAATGTTCTCGATAGAACTCTTATAATCGTTGCAAGAAAGAAACTTGAAACAAAAGTTGATATGGAAGAACATGCCCAAAAATTGGCATACGAAATTGCTGATGCTTTAAAAGAAATTGGCACATCACGGAAAGAACTTAAAACATTTTTATCCGCAGCAATTATGAGCAGTGTCACAGTAATGCCATTGCAAAATGATCCTATTAATTACTGTTACTCCAAGCTTATACCAGAATCGTTGGAGATTGCGGATGAAATTATCCCTGCAATAATGGATAAATTTCATGAAGAAAATAACAAGAATATTTTTAAAAAGTGGTTATAATGACGCCGCCGAGCCGAACTCTCCGCTTTGATGCTGCATTTGGACAACAGGTGGATGTATGGCTTAAGGTTATCTTCTTTTAATGGAATGTGGATATTGTATGTAAAGGAGAAGTTGTTCATGAAAGTATACTACCGGAGAAATAAAAAGGTGTGACACTTGATTTAGTAGTGGCAGCTTCTTTATTTTCTTGTTGACAAAGACGACAAAAACATTCAAGATAGCCAACCAGGGAGAATAAATATTCAGGGAGGCAAGATGAGTGAATCTGTAT
>JAGGTG010000142.1 GCA_021163905.1 Candidatus Aerophobota bacterium | reverse complement strand
TTGATGAAGAGCAGTGGTATACCGCTCTTGCCCATAAAATGGCAGAGGAAGGAGGAATTGGACTTGCAAAAATACTCTACAGGCAACTATCAAAAAGTAAAAAGCATAAAGAGATTCTTTCTGAGCAGGAGTCAAAGACTTTATATTTTCGATTAAATAAAAGATAAATAGAGCAATAAATACCAGGAGGATAAAATGCAAGAAGAGGTAAATAAGTTGATAAAGGTTTTAAAAAAACAAACTGATCTATACGAAAGGTTAGAAAAACTCTGTAGAGATGAGGAAAAAGCTATAATAGAGGGAAATCTTAAAAAAATGGAGGAAATTGTAAAAGAGGAGGAAAAGGTATTTCTCCAGATGAAAGTCTGGGAAAAGTTGAGATTTACCCTCATGAAAATCATCAAGGAAAAACTTCTTATTCCTGATGATGCCGGATTTTCACAGGTTATCGAAAAAATAGAAAAACCTTTATCCTCTGAAATCGAAAACCTCAGGGATAATATAATTTCAAAGATAATGGCAATAAACCAACTTAACAGGAGAAATATCTCTCTTATAGAGTATTCTATAAAATTAATCGATAGCTATTTCCATCGTTTAACAGGAACAAAGACCACTTCTGTTTACACTTCCCGGGGAAAAGTTGAAGTTCCAGAACAGACAAGGAAACTCTTAAATAAGATAAGCTAATTAAAAATTTATCTTACAGGTAAATTTTGAAGAGGATTTTATGGAAGCTTTAAGATCCCTTGAGATTGGTATAAGGGCAGTTAGAACTCAACGCCAGGCTCTTCATGTTATAGGACACAACATTGCCAATGTAAATACACCTGGATTTTCTCGTCAAAGGGCAGTACTTACAACAACCCTGCCTCAGGGAGAAATGGGAACAGGGGTAAAGGTTGAAAGTGTTGATAGAATAAGGGATGAGGTGGTTGATTTTTATATAAGAAGTGAAAATCCCAAGTTAAATAAATGGAAAGCCAAGCTGAAGAATCTTGAGGAAATGGAAATTCTCTTTAATGAGCCATCGGATAACAGTATTGGTAAGATATTAAATGATTTCTGGGATAGCTGGTCTGATCTTGCCAATAACCCTGAAAATGGAGCGGCAAGGGCAAATGTAAGAGAACAGGGTGAGGCTATTTGTGATGCCTTCAGGACTTTATATCAAAATTTGAGAGATCTACAGGAAAAGATCGATGAAGAGATAAAAACAGATGTTGATCATTTAAATAGTATAATTAATCAAATAGCGGATCTCAATAAAGAAATAGAGAAGGTTGAACTTGGAGGAAGAGCTCATGCCAATGATTTAAGAGATAAAAGAGACCTTCTGTTAGATGAGCTTTCAGAACTTACAGGTTTTGAGTATGAAGAGATGAAGGATGGTACTATAAGAATAGGTGTTCATGGACAGCTTTTGGTTAGCAAGGGAGTAGTTTCTCCTTTTATCGCCGAGGCAGGAGAAAATGGTTTTTTAGAAGTGAAGTGGGAAGATAGTGGAGAAAGGGTTGCAATAACCACCGGAAAATTAAAGGGTTTAATGGAGATAAGGGATGAGGTTATTCCCCGATTTCTTAGTGGACTTGATAGCCTTGCATCTACATTAATAGATGAGGTAAATACTCTTCATCGTCAGGGAATGGGACTTGATGGGACAAGTAAAGTTGAGGGATGGAAGAATTTTTCGGGGAGTCTTGATAGCGATGGAAGTTTTGAGATTAACGGAGTTAATATTCAGGTGGCTGCAGGAGACGATCTTGATGCTATTATAGCAAAGATAAATGCTGAAAAAGATACAACAGGTGTTGAGGCAAGTAAGGATGGAGATAAGTTGGTTCTTGAGCCTTACTCTTTAAATCCTCAAACTATCAATATTACCGCTGATCCTGATAATATTATGCTGGATAAACTCGGCATTCTGGCTAATTTTTTCAGTGGAACCGGAGCAGAGGATATAGACCTTGATGATGCTATAAAAAGCGATTTAAGTAAAATCGCTGCCTCCAGTAATGGGGCACCTGGTGATAATAGTAACGCTCTTTCAATATACCAGCTTAAAGATAAACCTGTTCTGGAGGGGGGAAGCTCAACTTTTTCTGATTATTATAGCAAAATAATAGCAGATCTTGGAGTTGAGACAAAGCAGACACGGGGCTTGAAAGAAAATCAGCAAACTCTTCTCACTCAGCTTGAAAATCGCAGACAGAGTATCTGTGGAGTCTCCCTGGATGAGGAGACGACAAATATGATTCTTTTCCAACAGGCCTACAGAGCTGCGGTTTATTTCTTACAGATGATAGATAATTTGTTGGATGTTCTTGCCAGAGCAATGGTAGGTTATTAATGATAAAATTCAGGATAAGATGGAGGAAAAGATGCGTATTACAGATGCTATGCTTGCAGGAAGAGTAGTTGATAGTATAAATGATAGTAAATCCCGCCTCGGGGATTTACAGAATATCTTATCCACAGGGAAAAAAATTAATAAGCCCTCAGATGATCCTCTCAATATCTCCTCTGCATTTAATTTAAGAAAGGAACTTCAGGAGATTGATCAGTATTTAAGAAATGCTGAAACTGCAACATCCTGGATCGATGTTACTACAAGCACCCTTACCCAGGTATCAGAAGTACTAAATTCAGCAAGAACAATTGCCCTCAGGGAATCTAACGCTACTGCTACTTTTGAGTCCCGCTCAGCCTCAGCTCAGGAGGTAAGAAATCTAAAGAGGCAACTTTTAAATCTTGCCAATACATCTTTTAACGGCAAGTATATTTTTTCCGGAACAAAAACGCTTACCAGACCTTTTACCGATGATGGAGTTTACCAGGGAGATGAAGGAGAAATTAAAATTCAAATTGAAGACAGGCAAACCATCACTGTAAATGCTCCGGGGGATAAGATTTTTCAGGGAGAGGAGGATATATTTTCCGTCTTGTCTGACCTCGAGGAAGCTTTAAATAATGGAGATACAGGAGCAATTTCATCACAAATTGGAAAACTCGATTCCTGTCTTAATCAAATACATCGCTGGGAAGGAGAATTTGGAGGTCGTGGGAAAAGAGTGGAGATCTTTAAATCCCGGTTAAAAGACCAGGAAGTTGGTCTTACAAAACTTCTATCGGCAATAGAAGATGCAGATGTAACCAAAACCATAACAGATCTTCAACATGCAGGTGCTGCCTATCAGGCAGCTTTATATGCCGGAAGAGAAATTTTGCGGTATACCTTGATTGACTTCTGGAGGTAAAATACTACCTCCCTTCCCGGTTAAAGTTTTTTCCTCACCTGCCGATAAATATAGACGAAAAAATGTAAGGAGGTGAGGAAAAGAAAAAAATCTTATAACCGGGTAATTTGCAGGTTATCTACCTGCAAGAGATAAAAAAGCCGTCAGGGGGCGGTAAAATAAGAAGGGAGGTAAAAAATATGAGAATTGCCCACAACATTACTGCTTTAAATGCATGGAGAAACCTTAACTTGGTAAGTAGCCAGTTAGGTAAAAGTGTGGAAAGAATCTCAAGTGGTTACAGGATTAACAAAGCTGCTGATGATCCAGCAGGTCTTGTTATATCTGAAAATTTAAGAGCTGAGATTGCTGGTATGGATCAGGCGATAAATAACACACAAGATGGAATTTCAATGATTCAGACCGCAGAAGGAGCTTTAACTGAGATTCACAGCTTACTTGATTCAATGCGTGCTCTTGCTCTGCATGCTGCCAACACAGCTGCTGTTACCTCTGAAGCTATTGCCGCTGATCAGCAGCAAATGGACTCTGCTATTGATTCCATCAATAGGATTGCAACAACTACTGCTTATGCCGGTAAAAAACTCCTTGATGGAAGTGTTGGGAAAAAAGTAGAGATAAAAAATACAGATATTGTAGCTACTGCATCTATTGGTCAGGCTAATGCTCCAGGGATCAGTTATGTTAAGGTGGTTGTAACAACCGCCGCTACCAAGGCAA
>JAGGTG010000167.1 GCA_021163905.1 Candidatus Aerophobota bacterium | reverse complement strand
TGGTCTGTTGGGTCATTGGGTCTGTTGAGTCCATTGGGTCTATTGAGTCGTTGGGTCATTGGGTCCATTGCGTCTTTGCGTCGTTGTGTCTATTGGGTCTATCTTGTCTAAAAACGACGTTGGACGTAGAACCTCGAACATAGGATGCATTTACGCATCAACTGAAAAACTGACCAACCAAACAACCGGCAAACCAATTATGTAAAACACACCCGGTGAAGTAGCAAAGAATTAACAGGATTTTTCCCGAAACCAACCAATTAGCTTGACTTCAATTCTTCCTTTTTATATAATAAAAAATGGGGAATTTTACATCGTCATTAAACTGCTCGAATTAATGAAAGGAGGTGGTCAGGTTGAAATGGCAGGAGAATTTAGACAGATGGGTTAAAGCCAATACTTTTCATCATAGCCGTTATTCTGATATAAAAAAACTGGTAGATCTAAAGGAGAAAAAGGATCTTAAAATAAGCCTTGCTTTTCCTACTTTAAATGAAGAAAAAACAATAGGGAGGGAAATTAAGATTATAAAAGATGAATTGCAGTTAAAATACCCTCTTATAGATGAAATAGCAGTTATAGATAGCGGATCAACTGATAATACCAGAGAAATTGCACAGGAAGCAGGTGCAGATGTTTATTTAGCATCCGATTATCTTCCTGAATATGGCTTTATCAGGGGAAAGGGAGAAAATCTGTGGAAAAGCCTTTATATCTTAGATGGTGATATAATTCTCTGGTTAGATGCGGATATTAAAAACATTCACCCTAAATTTGCCTATGGTATTCTGGGGCCATTACTTGAGTTTGATCATATCTACTATGTAAAAGGTTTTTATGAGCGACCAATAAAAGTGGGAAATAAAATGAGACGTTCCGGTGGTGGAAGGGTGACAGAGATACTGGTTCGTCCTCTTCTTTCCAATTTTTATCCAGAATTATCTGGATTTTTACAGCCTCTATCAGGAGAATACGCCGGGCGTAGAGAAATACTAGAGCAGGTTCCCTTTAGAGTGGGGTATGGTGTAGAGATAGGGCTCTTAATTGACATTTATGAGCGATTTGGTCTTTTCTGTATGGCTCAGGTTGATCTTGATAGAAGAATACACAGAAATAGAAGTCTGGAGGATCTAGGGAGAATGTCTTTTGCTATTTTGCATACCTTTTTTACCCGTCTGCAACAGCAGGGGATAATCTCCTTAAATAAAAAGATAGAGGATTACTTTAATCTGGTTAAGGCAAGGGGAGAGGAGATCTTTTTAGTAAGAGAAAAATTTACCTTTGTGGAAAGAAGCCCTATGATAGAAATAGAAGAATACAGAGAAAAAAGAGAGTTTCTCTCCACAGAAAATCTTGGAGCTACAGGTACGGAAGAATAATTCAACAGGGGTAATTTACGTATGGTAGATAATTTTAAATGCCGGGGAATAAAAGTTTTATTATCAGTTTAGGAAAAATTGAAAAGGATAAGGACAAGTTTAATTATGACTTGCTATTTGAGAATTACCTTGAAATAGTTAAAAGATGTAGAAAGAAGGCAAACAGGGGAGTTGCTATACTGGCCAGTTTGCCAGGTAGAAGGTATCCTTATGTATATCCACGAGATGCCGCTGCCCTTTCAAGAGTTCTTGCCAGTTTATCACTTAGAAAAAGTCTTACCTCCAGAGCATTTCCTTTATTAAAAGACCTTGCTATTTTTATACTTTTCTCACAGAGAGATGATGGATATTGGGGGCAAAGGTATAATCTTAAAAATAAAGAAAAATCAATATATCGGCAGGAGGATAATATTGCCCATTCAATGGAAGTTATATTAAATTACGTGTTAACTGCAAAGGAAATTGGGCAACCTATCCTTTATAAGAATAAAGTTAAATTGGCCTTGCGTAAAGGTGTAGATTTTGCTATGAGAAACTATTATCGTCAGGAAATAGATCTTTTCTTTTCCACCACTTCAATTCATGAAAGTGCTATTGAAAAAGGATATTCAATTTGGGTAAATTTTTCCTATCTTAACTCCTTTACTAAAGCGGTGAAGTTTTTTGAACAGGAAAGAGAAGAAAGGGAGGTTGAGAAAATTCAGCAAATTCTGGAAAGATTTGAAAATAACGTATTTAGATCCTTTAAACTCGATACAGGTTATATAAGGCGTTATACTCCTGCTGGAGACATTGATTTTCGTCCCGACGTTACCTTGCTTTCCCCTTTTTATTTTGGATTTGAAGATCCAGAGGATAAGATCATGGTAAGAACAGCAGATACGGTAAGACACCATTTATGGGATCCCCTTCTTGGAGGCTTGCAGAGATACCTTCCTTTTACTGAAGATATAAATACCCATACCCATGCAGGAAATGGCCCCTGGATGCCCTATACTGCGATTCTTGCTCAGTACTACTACAGGATAGGTGAGATAGAAAAAGGAGATGAATTGCTCAGACTTATAGATAATTATAGAACACCTGAGGGGTATATACCGGAGCATTTAAGTACAAGAGAAAGATTTGAGGAATTTATTAGATTGGAATGGGATACAGGTCTTGACTATCAAAAAGAGTTCTCCCGTGAAATTTTACTTCCCGATATTCCTTTTAATTACATAGTTGAGGAGCTAAATAATATGCGTAGAGCCTACTCCCGAATCTCAAAGTGGTGTAATGATAATAAAAATAGCAGTTTTATCCGCTTTTGTTCTCCGCTTTTATGGTCACATTCTGAGTATATCAGGGCTCTACTGGAAAGAGAAAGAAAAGAAGGGCAAAATGAAAAATAATAATAAAAAAATAGCCATAGTTCATTATACCTATCCGCCTGTAATTGGAGGAGTTGAAAGTGTTATACAAAATCATGCCAGAATTTTAACCAAAAATGGTTACAGGGTAAAGATAATAACCGGTGAGGGGGGTAAAGATGAAAAAATTGATGTTAAAGTAATTCCCCAGCTTACCTCTTTAACACTGATCGATGAATACCTTGATAGAAAAATAAAAAGGGGAATTTTACCTAACAGGTTTTATCAGTTGAAGGATGAAATATCCTCCAGACTGAAAAATGAGTTAAAAGGGGTAGATATATGCATAATTCACAATATCATGACCATGCACTTTAATCTTCCCTTAACCTGTGCCCTTGATGAAATTATAGATAAATTATCAAATAATGTTAAATTTTACTTGTGGTGTCATGATTGTGCCCTGCTTAATCCTTCCTATACAGATGATATACCTGATAGGAACTTATATCCCTGGAACCTGCTTTCAAAATTTAATCCTAAGGTGAGCTATATAGCTATTTCTGAGGTGAGAAAAAAACAACTTGCCTCTCTTTTTTCCATAGATGAGGATTTAATTCAGGTGATACCAGTGGGGTTGGAAATTAAATCATTTTTAAACATCTCTGATCCAGTATGGAATTTAGCATGGGATAAAGGATTTTTTGAGAGTGATCTTGTAATGTTTTTTCCCTCTCGTATGCTGAAGCGTAAAAACTATGAGCTGGGAATAAGAGTTGTAAGAGAGATGAAAAACAGAGGTAAGATCTGCAGGTTTGTTATAACTGCTCCTCCTGACCCACATAATCCTAAAACAAACGAATACTTTAGTTATTTACACGATCTTTCCAAAAAACTCGATGTAGAAGAGGAAATAGTGTTTTTATCTGATTTAAAGGAGCACTACGGGATCAAGATGGATTATAACGATATAAAAGAGCTTTACTCCATCTGCGATGTTCTTTTTCTCACTTCAACTCAGGAAGGATTTGGTATTCCTCTACTTGAAGCAGGAGCAAAGCGTATGCCAGTTATATGTACCAATATCGAATCTCTTGCTGAAATTGCTGGAGATTATGCTTTAAGGATAGACTTTAATCAGGATATTTCTACTATTACAACCCGTATTTTAAATTACGTTGAGTCCTCATCTGTTTTTTCTATGTTTAAGAAAGTTATCTCACATTATTCCTGGGAAATGATATATAACAATTA
>JAGGTG010000095.1 GCA_021163905.1 Candidatus Aerophobota bacterium | reverse complement strand
CAAAAAGAGGCTTCCTTAGGGATACCCAGGAGCCCTTTAAAGAAGATTGTCCCAAGGAAAAATGTCCCAATTTCAGACAAGTTTTAAAAGGATAATTTGACAAAAATCCTTCTTTAAAATAATATTCCTTCAAATAAACAAGGATGATAAAATGAAAAAGAAAAGCTGGCCTTTTTTTCTACCCAGAACAAAAAGAGGAATTTTCTGGTATGTTATTTTTGCCTTAATCTTCCTGCTTTATCACGATTTCTGGGCCTGGGGGAAGTTTAAGCCGCTAATAGGAGGATGGTTACCGGCCTGGTTTCTGTATTTAATGATTCTCATTATAATTTACTCTATTGCAGTCTTTTTCTTCACTAAAAAATACTGGCCAAATCCGCCTTCAAACCTTAGTAAATCCTCTGAAAAAAAGAAACCTTTTGATAAAGGATAAAAAATGGGAACGGTACAGATATCTTTACTGATACTGGGTATATTTTTAGCTGGAGTAGGTTTTTTAGGGATTTATGGATATAAAATTAGCCAGAAAACAGTAGAGGACTACTTTGCTGCTTCCCGCACTCTGGGAACCTTTGTTAGCTTATTTACTTACTTTGCAACCTTATGCAGTGCTTTTACATTTCTTGGATGTGCTGGATGGGGATACAGCAAAGGACTATCGTGGTATGGACCTATTGGAGTAGGCACTGCTTTTATATCGATTAATTTTTATATTTTTGGTTATCGGGTCTGGTTATTGGGGAAAAAATACGGATATCTATCTCCTCCTGAATTAATCAGAGATAGATACGGAAAGGAACTCCAGATCATCTACTCGATTGTAATGCTGATATTTGTTCTTCCCTACCTTGCTGTTCAGGCTATGGGAGCAGGCTATATCCTGGAAGAAATATCCCGGGGAGCTATACCTTATGTGGCTGGAGCAGGTATAATCACCGTCTTTATGATCATCCTGACCCTGGGAGGTATGAGAAGTGTAGCCTGGACCGATGCATTAATGGGAATAATGATGTTAAGCTGCCTCTTTATTGCCTTTGTTCTTGTAGCTTACAAAGCAGATGGCCTGCCACAGGTAGTCTCAAAACTGATTCGGGAAAGTCCAGCTCACTTATCCCGTCCCGGGATTGGTAATTTCTTTACTCCAGGGATCTGGTTTGGCTTTCTTCTTCTGTGGGTGCTGGCTGATCCTTTAATGCCACAGCTATGGACCAGAATGTATGCGGTAAAAAATGCTGAGGTAATAAAGAGAATGATGTTCCTTTTTCCCTTAGTATGCCTGGCTGTATTTTTCTTCCCGGTATGGATAGGCACAATGGGATCCACCGTGATTCATGGCCTTAAAGGCCCAGCTGTTGATAGAATCCTTCCACAACTTATGGTAAGATTTGCCCCTCCCTGGTTGGTAGCTATTGTTCTGGCAGGATCTCTTGCTGCTTTAATCTCAACTGCTGATTCTCAGGCTCTTGCTTTAAGTTCTATCTTAACAAGAGATATTTATGCCTCCTTCATCAATAAAACCTCCTCAACTACCAGACAGGTAATTGTAGCCCGGATTATCCTCGTTGCTCTATTTTTGTTTGGATTTTTAATTGCTTTAAAGCCAGTTTCCAGCTTAGTTGCCATAACAACTTCTGCCTTTACGGGAATTGGAGTTCTCTATCCGGCTACCTTAGCTGCCCTTTACTGGAAAAGAGCTACCAGATGGGGAGCGATAAGTTCTATCGTATCAGGAGAGGTATTTTCCATGCTTCTTATCTATAAGATACTTCCCTCCAGTTTTAACCTTGGCTCTCTTCCCATTTTTCCCGGGATAATCCTTGGGTTGATAACCTTGATAGTGGTTAGTTATCTCACTTCTCCGCCTGAGAAAAAAATCATAGAAAAGTTTAATGGATTTCTTGATTCTGTTTTTGATTCCCCTCCAGCTAAATAGAAAAATTTTTATTTTGACATTTCCCTAAATATCCTATAAAGTTCGCAAAAAGAAAATTTTAAAATCTAACATTAAAATTAATTTAGTCAAAAATGAATGATAAAAAAGGGGAAATATCGGAAAGAGATTTAAAAATCATAGAAGAGATAGCGAGAAATAAAAAACTAACCCAGAGAGAGATCTCCAGAAAAGCTGGTGTTTCTCTGGGTATGGTAAATATGAGTTTGAAAAAATTAGCAAAACGTGGCTACGTTAAGATAAAGGGAATGAACAAGCGGAGTCTTGAATATGTTCTAACCCCCAAGGGGTTTACTGAAAAGGCCAAAAAGTCCTACCGTTACTTCCGTAATACCTTATCTTCTTTAAGAAAAATAAAGGCGAAAATCCAGTCTATTATTTTAGATGAGTATGTAAAAGGAGAAAGAAAATTTATTATCCTGGGAGAAGGAGAACTTGCCGACATTGTAGAATTAAGTATAAAAGGACTATCCATGGAAGATATAAAATACAAAAGAGTAAATAGTGAAAGAGAAATAAAGGAAAAAGAGGTTGTAGTTTTGGCAACTAAAGAAAGATGCAGAAAAATTTCCGGGGTAAAGTGCTGGATCAGTATTCCAGAAAAAATTGTTGGAGATATAAATCTTAAATATTTTGAATCTATAAAAACTAAAATGCAAAAAAAGGAGAAAATAATGGCTCTGGATAAGGAACTTTTAAAAATCCTTGTATGTCCAAAATGTAAAGGTGAACTTGAGTATAAATGCACACCAGAGGAGGAGGCTCTTATCTGCCATAAATGTAGATTGATCTATCCTGTAAAGGATGGCATTCCTGTAATGCTTATAGAAGAGGCTAAAAAGTTTTAGTATAAAGAAGTAAAAATGGAAAAAGCTATAAAAAGGGCGCAAATCCTTATAGAAGCACTTCCATATATAAGGGAGTTCTTTGGGAAAACTATTGTGGTGAAATTCGGTGGCCAAGCTATGGATGAGGAAAATACCGTTCAGAGAATCACAGAGGATATTGTCTTGATGCGCTATGTAGGGATAAAACCAATTGTGGTTCATGGAGGAGGAAAGGCTATATCCCAAATGATGCAGAGACTTGGTATAAAACCACAATTTCTTGAAGGAAACAGAATCACCGATGAGCCTACAATGGAGATCGTTGAAATGGTGCTTGCTGGAAAAATAAACAAGGAAATTGTAGGTTTAATTAATCGGTATGGCGGAAAAGCAGTTGGTGTAGAGGGAAAGGATGGAAAACTTATTTTTGCAAAAAGATTACCTGAAAAAAAGTTAGGATTGGTAGGAGAAGTGGAAAGGGTTAACCCCGAGTTATTAGAGGTATTGGAAAAAGAGGGATTCATTCCGGTGATTGCTCCTGTGGGAGTAGATAGAGGAGGTAAAAATTTAAATATAAATGCAGACATAGTGGCTGCTGAAGTTGCAGGATCTTTGAGAGCTGAAAAACTCATATTTTTAACAGATGTTGAGGGAATATTAGAAGATCCCTCCAGACCGGATAGCCTAATCTCAACCATAACCCTGCATGATATAAACCTGATGCTTCAGGAAGGGAAAATTCAAAGAGGAATGATAGCTAAAGTTAAGGCCTGTCAGAGAGCTCTTGAAAAGGGGGTTAAGAAAGTTCATATTATCAGTGGAAAAATACCTCGTTCTCTTCTTCTTGAGATATTTACCGATAAGGGAATTGGCACCCAGATTATTCCCTGAGGGAACCTGCTTATGAGGAGTTTATAAATTTCTGTTCCAGTTTCGGGAAAAATCCTATAATTCTCGTCCTATGTCCGAGGTCCTACGTCCAACGTTGCTTTAAACAACTGACTCAAGGACGCAATGACGCAATAGACCCAACGACCCAATTAACCAAACACACCAGACAGACCCAACAGACGAAACAGACGTTTTTCAGAACAGCCCTGAATTTTTCCGAAACTGAAAAAATTCAAGCTTGTCAGTTAGAACAAATTTGGTATAATAAAAATCAATCCACCAAGGGCGGGAATAGCTCAGTGGTAGAGCATCAGCTTCCCAAGCTGAGGGTCGCGGGTTCGAATCCCGTTTCCCGC
>JAGGTG010000265.1 GCA_021163905.1 Candidatus Aerophobota bacterium | reverse complement strand
GAAGAAATAGTTCGTTTTAATTCTCATCTTACACAACTTAATAAAACTCTCAAACAAAAAGGACCTATAGGCAAAAAACTGGGATTTATCCTGCAGGAATTACAAAGAGAAGTCAACACTATAGGTGCGAAATCTTTATCCTTTAGTATATCAGAACAGGTTGTTAAGATAAAGGACAATCTGGAGAAAATTCGGGAACAAGTATATAATATAGAATAAATAAATAAAAAATAAATATAGAGGGAAAATTTGTTAAAAAAGGCAAAGGGGTTAATTGTTGTAATTTCAGCACCAGCAGGTGCTGGCAAAACTACTCTGTGTAAAAGATTACTTCAAATTTCCTCTTCTTTTATAAGTTCGGTTTCTTTTACCACCCGTCCTCCAAGGAAAAATGAAATAGAGGGGGTAGATTACTACTTTGTCTCAAGGGAAGAATTTGAAAAACTAATAGAAAAGGAGACTTTTTTAGAATGGGCACAGGTTCATGGGCACCTATACGGAACATCAGCAGATTTTCTAAAGAAAAATATAGAAGCAGGAAAAGATGTGGTTTTAGAGGTAGATGTAAAAGGGGGTAAAAAAATAAAGGAAAAATATCCTAATTCTATCCTTATATTTATTTTACCCCCCTCATGGGAAGAACTGGAAAGACGTTTGAAAGGAAGAGCTACTGAAGATGAGAAAAGTATAAAAGAAAGATTATCTACTGCTAAAAAGGAAATAAAATTTTTACCTTACTACGATTACTTTATAGTTAATGATGATATTAATGTTGCTGTAAGAGAACTTGTAGCAATAATAGAAGCTGAAAGGTGTCGCATTAGTAGAATACCTCAACAGCAGCTATCATCAATAACTACTTTTAAACAGAAAGGAGATAACCACTGAACAAATATTCCTTAGATGAATTAATAAAAAAATCCGGGGTTGAGGATAAATTCGCTTTAACTCGTCTTGCAATTCGGCGAGTAAGAGAGTTAGCTAAAGAAAAGGATAAAAGAGCGCTTTTAAACTCTACAAAGCTAACAACCTGTGTACTAAATGAACTCCAAGAAGGAAAGATAAAAAATTCCACTTCTAACGAGGCAAGGCAGACAAATTTACCTGCCGAAAAGCCAAACAATGAGCAAAAAGCTGAGAGCTAACTGTTGTTACTTTCCTTTTCCCCGAGAAATATAGAATCTGTAAGGACATCTTGAAAATTAGTTGTGGCCGCAAGTTCCACATAATGTACAAGATGAGGTATCTCCTCGGCTTCCTGGCGGGATTTTCTCGAAATAAGAGCTTTAATAGCACCCAGAATGGCGGCATTGCCCACATTCTTTACTTTAGAATTTGGAAATTTCGGTAACAAGCCAACATTATAGGCACTTTCTAAATTTATGTAATTTCCAAAAGCCCCGGCTATAAGGACCTCCTCTACATTTTCTCTTTTAACCTCCAGTTTGTCAAGTAAAATTTTTATTCCTGTATAGATAGCAGCTTTAGCAAGTTGGAATTCCCTTATATCTTTCTGAGAGATAAATATGGATGACTTTTCCCCATCCTCCCAGAGAATAAATCTACCTCCCTCTTCATCTTCCACAATTCTATTCCTCCACAATCTGCTTTGCTCTTTAACAGGTTT
This sequence comes from Candidatus Aerophobota bacterium, assembly GCA_021163905.1. GTDB lineage: Bacteria > Aerophobota > Aerophobia > Aerophobales > B3-G15 > JAGGTG01. The sequence goes on along the minus strand of JAGGTG010000265.1, from coordinate 2,400 downwards.
TATCCTTCCCGATCTATCAATTATTCCTTCTTTATAGAATTCACTTATAGAATCTATCAGTCCACTCCCACAGATACCGGTAGGCCTACCACCTCCGATCACGTCAATTATAACTTCCCCATCCTTCAATCTCACCTTCTCTATGGCCCCATCCTGGGCCCACATCCCATGAGATATTCTTGATCCTTCAAATGCGGGACCAGCCGCAGTAGAAGCTGCCACTAATTTACCCTCATGAGAGAGAACTATCTCTCCATTGGTACCTATATCAATAGCTAACTTTGTTTTGTTATTTATTTTATGCATCTCTGTAGCAAGAATCACTCCAACAGTATCGCCTCCCACAAATGCAGCTATATTGGGAAATACATATATATTTGCCAGAGGATTAATCTTTATTCCAAGACGATAACTTTTTAAATTAATAGGATCCTGTGTTACAGGGACATAAGGATAAAGTGCTAAGTTAAGAGGATTTACGCCGCTTAAAAGATGCTGCATAACCGTGTTTCCAACCAGAGTAATCTCATATATATTTTTCCTTTTTACACCTGTACTGTTTACAAGATAATCCACTATTTCATTTATTCCTCCAACTATCTTTCTCTGTAAATTTAAAAGTCCCTTTGAATTATTCTGTAGATAACTTACTCTGGATATTACATCGTCTCCATAAATAGTTTGGGGATTTAAAATAGCCTTAGTAGCTATTCTATTCCCGGTATCAAGATCTATTAAACTTCCAACAACTGTGGTAGTCCCAATATCAAAGGCCAGGCCAAAATTCTTACCTCTTGTATCACCTTCTTCCAGGTTAATGATTTCCTTATTATTCAGTACCACGGTAGTTTTAAACTGACTTTCCCTCAGGATAAAAGGCACTTTTTTTATTAATCTTAGATCTATTTTTAATTGATCAAATCCTTTCTTTCTAAGTTCTCTTTTTATGCGAGCAACATCTGATATCTGATCCTTTAATGTGGGAGGGGGTAAGCTGAGATAGATCTTTTGAACAAACGGATCTACCTTAAATTTCTCCTCTGAACCTTCAGTCAAAATTCTAAGAGTGGAGATTAAAGAGGATACGGGAATCTCAACTTCTGCATTTCCATATAGAATAGTTTGACAGGCCAATCTGTATCCTTTTTCTAACCATTCAGGGATAGTTTCTTTTTCTTTAAGACTTGGGGGGTTGGTATTGCCTTTAACTTTTACTTTACATTTACCGCAAAGACCATTACCTCCGCAGGGAAAAGAAAAATCAATTTTAGCTTTTATAATAGCTTCCCTTAAACTTATAGCTTTTTGAAAAGTTACCTTTTTACCTGAAGGCAAGAAGCTAACCTGTAGGTTTTTCTTTTTATTTTCGGCCATTTATTTTTCCTTTATTCGGGTAATTTTTTCAGATAGTTCTTTCCTGCTGGTAAGACCAACAATTCTATCTACCGGCTTTCCGTCTTTAAATAAAACAAGAGTTGGAATACCTCTTATCTCGTATTCATAAGCAATAGATGGATTTTCATCTACATTTAATCTTAAAAATTTTACATGATTTTTAAACTCCTCACTTAGCTCTTCAATTATTGGTTCTATCTTCTTACATGGAACACACCACTCTGCCCAAAAATCTATTAGGACCGGCTTATCAGACTCCAAAACTTCTTTTTTAAAATCATCTGCTTTTACCTCTCTCACCCAACCCATTATAACCTCCTATTCCTATTATACTGATCCCATTTTTTTCAGCAATTTCTATTACCTTGGACTTATTAACAATAAAAACTTTACCCTTTTCCAAAGCAAGAGCTTTAGAATTCACCTTAGCCATACTAATCAAAGTCCTGGGACCTACAACAGGAATGTCAAATCTCATATCCTGGTTTGGCCTTGCAACTTTAACTACTACAGCTCCACCTCCACTTAAATTTCCTCCTCTCAAAATAGTTTCATCAGTTCCCTCTATTGCCTCAATTGCTAACACAGTTAAATTTTTAATAACAACTGTTTGTCCAATATCTAAACCGGATATTTTTTTTGCAATTTTCCAGCCAAATTTTATATCCTGGAGTTGTCCAATAGTAGGAGAAGTCCTGGTTAATTGATCTTCTTTAACTAAAAGATCTGGAATGTAAAGGGAAGGTTCTACAATTTTCAAACCTCTTTTTTTAGCTTCATTACATAAGATTTTAAAAAATGAAAGATCCCTTCCATCTTTTAGTTTTTTTAGTATTTTTTTAAGTGAATTAGACATAAAAGAGTTTTTAAATACAATAGTTTTATCAAATTTTCCCAACACTACAATTTTAAATACTCCTTCCCTGTAAAAAAAATCAAGACATTTGTCAATATTACCTATTGTGAACCATTTAAAATTGGTACTTATTTTCTCAAGTTTATAAG
>JAGGTG010000244.1 GCA_021163905.1 Candidatus Aerophobota bacterium | reverse complement strand
TGGTGTGTTTTGTTTAAAGCAACGTTGAACGTAGAACCTCGAACATAAAGCGCATCAACACATCCGGCGGGCAGCAAAGAACTACAGGATTTTTCCTGTATAATCAGGCTATTGACAAAAATAAAAGATTGATTAGTATTAATGACTGAACGGTCAGTCATATGTAAAGGGAAAATTATGATAAAGGAAAAGAAAAAACGAGATAGGAAGCTAAAAAAACTCAATCATACAGATAGGATCCTACAAGCAGCAGAGGTGCTTTTTGCTGAAAAAGGTTTTTACCTTACCACACTCGAGGAAATTGCCAGGGGTGCACATCTTGCAAAGGGGACAATCTATCTTCATTTTAAGAATAAAAGGGATCTTTTTATTTCAGTAATAGAGAAAAAACTGGATGTTCTCCTGGAAAAAATAAAAAACGAAATTCAAAAAGAAGACTCACCCTCCAATAAGATAAGAAAAGCCATAGAGACTCAACTTAAATTTTTAGAGCAAAACAGGAATTTTTTTAAGATTTTGCAGAGCCTTTCAGGGGAATACAAAAGAGAAATGGAAAAAGAACTTGCCGAAAGGGTGATTCAAAAAAATGCAAGGTATCTTGAGATGCTTCGACAGCTAATATGGCAGGCTGTAAGAAGAAAGGAAATAAAGCCATTAAATACAAGAAAGCTGGCAGTTATCCTGGTAGGGATGGTCCACAGTTTAACCATCAATTGGATAAGTCAGAAAGAAAGGGGTTCTCTATTCGAGGATCATAATCTTGTCTGGGAGATATTCTGGAATGGAGCAAAGGCAGATTAACAAATTAAAATTATAAGTTAAATGGGGGGAGGGAAAATATGCTAACAAAAGTGCTAAAGAAAAAGACAACGACTTTTTTAATCCAGAGGTATGTGACCAAGCTTGCTCATACTACGAGTAAAGAGGAGTTTTATTCAACTTTTGATGAGATTTTATCTAATCTAGAGGAGCATTCAGTAGGGCAAAATAAGAATGCCGTTAATGTTGTAAGAACAGCTGCGAAAAACGGCCATCCCTATGTTGAGCTTGCCAGATTGCTTGTTCAGGAAAGGTTATCTGATATTCCCCGCAAGAGATTGGTGGATACCTTCTTTGTCCCATGGATTTTTACTGATAAGGAAAAATTAAGACAGATCCTTGAGAAAGAAGGATTTGAGGCTCCCTGGTTCATAGTTATTTCTCCCCTGAAGTACTGTGATCTTCATTGTCCCGGTTGCTATGCTAATGCAGATAGATCCGAGACTTATCTTAGCTATGATCTTTTAAATAGAATAGCATCTGATGCAAAAAAAATAGGGATAAAGTTTGTTACTATTTCCGGAGGAGAACCTTTTATTTACTGGGATAAGAAAAAAAAGAAAAATCTGCTTGATTTCTTTGAGGCTAATTCTGATATGTATTTTCAGGTTTATACCAATGGGACATCTCTTGTAGATAAAGATTTAGCCGAAGAAGAGCTTGGTGAAAGAGAAAAGAACAACGATAAAAAGGCAATAGCTTGTTTAAAAAGGATAAGGAAAGTAGCTAAGAGAAATAAGAAGCTATACGGCAGGGAAAATATAGCCCCTCTTCTTGCTGAGCTTGGAAATGTAGCTCCGGCTATCTCCCAGGAAGGGTTCGAAGAGGAAACCGATAGTAGAAGAGGAGAGGGAATGTACCTTCTTATTCAAAATGCAAGGAAAAATCTCACCTCTCATGGGGTTTTGCATGGATTTAGTATTACCTATACCAGGGGAAATGCAGATATAGTCACCAGAGAAGATTTTATGGATGAGCTTATAAGAGAAAATGTTTCGTTTGGGTGGTACTTTTTGTATATTCCCAAGGGAAGGTCCCCCGATATTAGAATTGTAGCAACACCTGAACAGAGAATGCGGCTTAGAGAGTTTGTCTGGGAGATGAGAAATAAGAAGCCTATATTTATAGGTGATTTCTGGAATGATGGACCATGGGTTGGAGGTTGCATCGCCGGGGCAAGAAAGTACTTTCATATAAGAGCCGATGGAAAGATTACTCCCTGTGTCTTTGCTGATTTTAGTATTGGTAAAATTGACGAGGATTTTTATCAAAAAGGAAAGACACTTAAGGATGTTGTTCAGCACCCAGCTTTTAGATATATAAGAAAAAGGCAGCTTGATATAGAGAACAAATGTGCTCCCTGCTGTATAATAGATAACCCTGAAATTCTGAGGGATGTAGTGGAAAGATTTAATCTTGAGCCTGCTCTTCCCGGTGAAGAGGAGATAGTTAAAGGGAAAACGGCAGAGTTTCTGGATCAGTACTCCGAGGAGGTAAAAAAGATCAGCAAGGATCTGTGGGAAAAGATAAAACAGGGAAAACTGGATACCGAAAATGTAAAGTTATCCAAGGTTGTTGAAAACTACGAGAGAAGAAATAAAGATAGGGTTTTTTACGAGACCAGGGTACACTCTGTTTGATGGTTGAGTTTTGGAAGGAAAAGATAAAATTGGATCTATTTTTAAGTTGAGGTTTATTCAAACCCTTATTTTGATAGGTTTAGTAGTAATAGGAGTGGTGGGTAGTATTTTCTTTTTTAGGTTTTTTCTCCTTCTGTTAGCAGGGATAATGGGTGTGGTATTTATTTTGGTTTTATTTTCTGGATTTATAAGCCTGGTGGAGAGAGTGGTAGAAAAAGTTAAATTAAAAAATAATAAAAAGTAGGACTGAGTTGTTTTCTATAAAGTTTTGTCAGAAATGTGGTGGAAAGCTTGCAGTAAAAGAGGTAGATGGGAGAAATCGGCTTGTTTGTGAGGTTTGTGGGAGGGTGCATTATCAAAATCCCATCCCTGTGGTGGTAGCAGTTTTGAAAAAATCAGATGAGAGAAAAATCGGATTGGTGAAAAGAGCTATCCCTCCACAACTTGGAAAATGGGCCCTGCCTGGAGGATTTGTAGAGGTTGACGAGAGCCCGGAAGAGGCTGTAATCAGGGAAGTGAAAGAGGAGATAGGAGCAGAAGGCAAAGTTCAGGGACTAATAGGTGTGCAGAGTGATGATAGCAAGCTCTATGGGAAGGTTATAGTAATTGGATATGAAGTTGTTTTAATTAATGATAATTTACTCATAGGCAATGAAGTGCAGGAGTTTAAATTCTTTCCCTTATCTGATCATCCTCCACTGGCTTTTCCTTCTCATACCGCAATCTTGCAGAAGTTCGAGAAAACCTATAAAAATCCTGTTCCTACGGTGGATGCTATAGTAGAGATAAATGGGGGGATTGTTATGGTTAAAAGGAAAAATCCACCCTATGGATGGGCCCTGCCTGGAGGATTTGTAGATTACGGAGAGAGTCTTGAGGAGGCTGTAGTTAGGGAAGTGAAAGAGGAGATAAATTTAAAAGTAACAAGATTAGCCCAGTTTCATACTTATTCTGATCCTGACAGGGATCCTCGCTTTCATACGATAACTACAGTTTTCATTGTTAAGGCAACCGGGAGCCTGAAGGCCGGAGATGATGCAAAAAATGTAGGAGTTTTTGCCCCTGATGAGTTACCAGATGATATTGCTTTTGACCATGACAAAATAATAAAGGATTATCTCAAATCAAAAAACAAGCAAGATAAATTACAATGAAAATCGCTGTTTATCCAGGAAGTTTTGATCCAATTACCAATGGTCATATAGATATAATTAAGAGAAGTCTTCTTGTATTTGATAAACTTATAGTAGCTGTAAATGACAATCCTCATCCTTTAAAACCATATCTTTTTAATATCAAGGAAAGATTGGAAATGGTTAAAGAAGCACTTAGTTCCTATCAGGAAGTTGAGATAGAGAGTTTTAAGGGACTCCTTGTTGACTATATTAAAAAAAAGAGAGCAAGATTTGTGATCAGAGGATTAAGAGCCCTTTCTGATTTTGAGTATGAGTTTCAGATGTACCTTATGAACAAGAGATTAAATCCCGATCTGGAGATGATCTATTTTATGACCAATCAGAAATATTCTCATCTTTCCTCCTCTATAATTAAGGAAATCGCGAGATTAGGTGGCAAAACAAAGAATTTTGTTCCTCCCTTTGTTGAGCAAATGCTGCACAAAAAATTTGCTAATTTGACACCTATATAAAAG
>JAGGTG010000155.1 GCA_021163905.1 Candidatus Aerophobota bacterium | reverse complement strand
CTTTATATCCTTTATTTGCTATCTTAAGCACATAGGGAAATGTCACATTGGTAAGGGCAAGGGTTGATGTCCTGGGATAGGCACCTGGCATGTTGGTAACACAGTAGTGGATTATACCATCAACCTCAAATACAGGATCATCCTGAGTTGTGGGATGAGTTGTCTCAACACATCCTCCCTGATCAACTGCAACATCCACTATTACAGAACCAGGCATCATAAGATGCAGCATATCTCTTTTAACAAGATGGGGAGCTTTTGCTCCCGGGATAAGCACTGCTCCTATTAAAAGATCTGTATCAGGCAGGATCCTCTCCAGGTTATAGGAGTTGGAGGCTAAAGTTGTAACATTTGGTGGCATGACATCATCAAGGTAGCACATCCTTTTAACATTTACATCCAAGATAGTCACCCAGGCTCTCATCCCTGCTGCAATTTTAGCTGCATTAGCTCCCACTGTTCCCCCACCTATTACAACAACCTTAGCTGGAGGAACTCCGGGGACTCCTGCTATGAGTTTACCGGATCCACCTTTGTGTTTTGCAAGATAAAAGGAGCCAACAAGAGGGGATATTCTTCCTGCAATTTCACTCATGGGGGCAAGAAGGGGCAAGGATCCATCATCTTTTTGAACTGTCTCGTAGGCAATTGCTATTACCTTTGATTTTAAAAGAGCCCTGGTCAAAGGTTCATTTGCTGCAAGGTGTAAAAAGGTAAATAATATCTGATCTTCATGGAAAAGATCGTATTCCTCGGAGACTGGTTCTTTTACCTTCAGGATAAGATCGGCATCATCAAATAGTTTTTTCTTGTCATAAATTATCTTAGCCCCTACCCTTTTAAACTCATCATCTGAAAAACCACTTTCTTTACCCGCTCCCTTTTCAACAAGTACCCTGTGTCCTGCATCAGACAAAACCTTTACTCCTGCAGGAGTTATGGCAACTCTGAACTCTGCCTTTTTTATCTCCTTTGGAACTCCAATTATCATCTTATTCTCCTTTTACTTTGTTTTATCTAAGGAACGACAGGACTCTCTCACTATTAATTTAGTATCCAGGAATTGATGACTCTTTTCATGAGAAAATCCTTCCGCTATCTGCTCTTTTAAGGCTATAAAGGCCCTGAAGGCCATCTCCTTTACAGGCTGAGCCACAGTGGTTAATTGAGGATTACTAATAGAGGAAAAGTACATATCATCAAATCCAACTATTGAGTAATCCCGGGGGACTTTTTCCCCTTTATCCTGGATAGCCCGTATGGCTCCAAAGGCCATAAGGTCATTAGAGCAAAAAATAGCCGTGAACTTATTTCTTTCATCCAAAAGCTCCCATGTTGCTCTATACCCACTTTCATAGGTAAAAGAACCTTCTTTAAACAGCTCTTTTCCAACTTTTATTCCCTCTTTTGCAAGGGTATCACGGTATCCCCTGTATCTTTCCCTGCTGGATAGAAGATCTATCGGACCACTGATAAAAGCTATCCTTTCGTGTCCCAGCTGTATCAAATACTGAGTTGCCTGACAACCTCCCATATAATTATTGGCAAACACTGCCGGGGCATTTACACCAGGAACATCCTCATCTATCAGAACTACCGGTATTCCTCTACTAATAAGTTCATTAAATCTTTCTCTGGTTAAACCCACTGTACTTATAACTATCCCATCCACCTTTTGTTTTTCCAGAAGATCCAGATAGATAGACTCTCTTTTCTGGTTATTATTGGAACTACACAGTAAAATTCCATATCCCTCATCAAAACACACCTCTTCAATTGCCTGAGCTACCTGTTCAAAGTAGGGGTTTAACCTGTTGGGAATTATCAAACCAATTATCTTTGTTGCCACTCCTCTTAAAGACTGGGCTCTTCTATCTGGTTTGTAATTTAATTCCTTTACAGCCTGCATAACTTTATTCCGGGTTACCTCTCTTATATACTTATTATCCCTTGAATTAAGAACTCGAGAAACAGTACTTATTGAAACCCCGGCTCTTTTGGCTACTTCTTTAATGGTTACCCTTTTTCTAACCATTTTTTCTCTTCCTTTGGGAAACGTTTTCAGGAAACGTTTTTATAATACCTTTCCTTTGAAATTCTGTCAAATAACTTTTTCCTCCAGTTTCAGAAAAAGTTTAGAACAAAGATAAAACTTATAAGCCTGATAAGGAAAGGTTAATTCCCTGAGCGGAACTTGCGAGGAGTATAAAGAAAACTCGGCAAGCGAAGGGAAAAGGCGAGCTTTTGTTTGAGACGAAGTCGAGTTAAGCGAGCCTCCCGGAGTGAGCCATTAGTTTTCTATACGATGAGTATGTGAAGAGAAGGGAACTAACCTTTCCCATAGAGCTAAGGTATTTCCCTCAAGTTGTCTAACAGGAATTTTTCCCGAAACTGGAGACTTTCTCATAATATTCATAGAAACTGATTTACATGCTAAGACATAAAGTATACTTTAGAAAAGAAAAATAATGCGGTACAAAGCGTCTGCTTTATATTTTAGCCTTATTTACAGTGGATGTTGTATCGGGTAGGATTGTTGGTATGTTATTGTATACTCATAAGGGTAAATTGATTCTTTTCCCCTCCTTTGCGCTTCTGTAGCAAGCTTCAGTTAACTCTACTGCTTTGTATCCTTCTTCAGCTGAAACTGGAGATTTTCTTTTATTAAGGATTGCATCTATAAAAAGTTTATCCTCTTTTGTATAACCCCATTTAACTGAAATAGGTAGTTGAGAATAGTCCTCACTTATAATTTTTTTCTTAAGCCCCGAAGAGTAAACCACCCTGTCCATTTCCTCTGTAATTACAGCACAATGCTCACCAAACATCTCTATCCTTTCAAAAGGGAAAACCCAACTTGCATGAGCAGTTGAACTATCTTCTCCTTAAAGTTATGGCTATGCTACTCATTTTTCTCCTTCACATAATCCTCACACCCCTTTGGGATAACACAGATAAATCCAAAGGGCTCTTTTCTGACATTTAAAAACATATGTGGCTCATTGGGAGGGATAAATATAGCATCACCTGACCTAACCTTTCTCTCTTCTCCTCCAGCTTTTACAATCCCCTCTCCTTTTACCACAAACACCTCATGTTCCCAGGGGTGCTTATCTTCCGAAGGCTCAGCTCCTTGTGGAATCTCAAAATACCTCATTTCAAAATTTGGAGCTCCTATCTCTTTGGATAATAACCATCTAATTGATTTACCATGAGGAGTTTTCAGCTCTTTTACATCCTTAACGTTGATTATATACATTTTGCTATTCTCCTTCTTTTCAGCTATATTATATTAGTTTAAAGATGAATTTATCAGCTTTTCCACCTCTTTCACTGTAGGTGCTCCCTCCATGGGACCTTTTTTAGTAACTGCCAGAGCTCCCACTGCATTGGCAAATTGTGCTGCTTTTTTTAAACTCAATCCTTTAATAATCCCAGCAATAAACCCAGCACAGTAGCAGTCTCCAGCTCCTGTAGGATCTATTTCTTCAACTTTAAATGCCGGAACATGAAATTCCTCATTAAGAGTAAAAATGCTGGAACCTTCCTTAGCCTGTTTTACTGCTACAATTTCTGGTCCCTTTTTTAAAATCTCTTTACAGGCATCCTCCAGATTCCTCTTACCTGTTAATATCATTACCTCATCAGCAGTGGGGAAAATTATATCGCTACTATGAACAAGTGGGCTAAAAAATTCTCTGATTTCTCTCTCGCTTAGAAGTTCTGGACGAAAGTTGGGATCAAAACTTACCTTTCCTCCTTTATCCTTTACTAATTTCACCGCTTTTTGGCAGGCTTCCCTGCAATTTTCATTGATGAACATAGTTGATCCAACAATATGTAAGTAGTTTAACCTGGAAAGATAATCTGGATCTATATCTTCTGGATAAATCTGACCTGTAGCAGCCCTTGATAAATGATAGATAAATTTTCTACTCCCATCACTAAAATAGGTTACAAAAGCAACCCCTGTTGTATAATCATCCATTACTTTTATATGAGATATATCCACTCCATCTTTCTCTAATCTTTTAATAATCATCTTTCCAAAGTCGTCCTTCCCTACCGCACCAATAAAATGAGCTTTAATCCCTAATTTAGCTATAGCATCGATAAAAATTCCTGA
>JAGGTG010000116.1 GCA_021163905.1 Candidatus Aerophobota bacterium | reverse complement strand
AGAGGTTAATTGATGAAGTTAAAAAAATGATTTGACTTTTCCTGTAAAAGGGGTAAAATAAAAAACGATATTGGAAACCGATACTAAAAATTGGTTTATCAAATGCAGAATACTTTAAATTCTAAAATAGGTGAAAAAAGTATAACTATAAATGATATTGCTAAAGAAGCTGGAGTAGCAAAAAGTACCGTATCCAAGGTTCTCAATGAACAAAGAGGAGTTTCTCAAGAAACAAGGAGGAAAGTATTAAAGGCGGTTAAAAAGCTTAACTACCATCCAAGCGTGATAGCAAGAAGTCTCAAAAGTAAAAGGACCAAAGCAGTAGGTTTAATCCTTCCCAATATCATCAATCCCTTTTTCCCCGCTATTTTAAAAGGTGTTGAGGATACTGCCATAGAAAATGGATATGTGGTTGTTTTTTGCGATAGTGATGATAGAAAGGAAAAAGAATCTTTGTATTTTCAGATATTTGAAAACCGCTGGGTGGATGGGATAATCTTTTCTGGAATTACCGGAGATAAACAGGAGGAAAAATACATAAGATCTATTCACGAAAAAGGGACACCGGTTGTACTTATAGATAGAGAAATAGAGGATTACTTTACCAATGTTGTTATGATTGATAACAAAAGAGCTGGGTTTGACGCTACATCCTATCTTCTCAAACTTGGTCACAGAAAAATAGGTTGTATAACTGGTCCTCAGAATATAAAGATCTTTGTAAAAAGACTGGAGGGCTACAGGAGAGCTCTTGAGAAATACAATGTAGATTTTAATCCTGATCTGGTGGAGGAAGGAGACTTGTCAATTGAAAGTGGTAGAAGTGCTACCAAGAAGTTATTGAAAAAGAGGATAACCTTTACAGCTATTTTTGCCAGTACAGATTTAATGGCAATAGGCTGTATAAGAGAGCTGCAGGAAAATGGAATAAAAGTTCCCAGCGATGTATCTGTTATTGGGATAGATAACATCCCTTTAGCATCTCTTGTCACCCCTTCTCTAACAACCATAGCTCAACCAGCTTATGAGATGGGGGTTGAGGCAATGAACCTGCTTATAAAGAACATAGAGAAAAGGGGAGTCTTAAAGAGCAAAATTATACTTCCCACTGAACTGGTGGTAAGAGAGTCAACAAAGCCGTTAAAATAAGGTGGGCGGTGTCAGAATGTAAGATATGGAATAAATAATCAGGGCAAAAAGAGAAATGGAAGATAAAAAAATAAAAAATTATCCTCTTGTTAGAATGGAAAATATTCACAAGCGATTTGGTGGCGTGGTAGCACTACGGGGAGTGAACTTTGACTTGGACTATAGTGAAATTGTTGGATTGGTTGGAGACAATGGAGCTGGTAAATCAACACTTATAAAGATTCTATCAGGAGCTCATCCTCCAACGGAAGGAACAATTTATTTTGAAGGGAAAAAGGTAGAGATAAACAGTCCCAAGGATGCCAAACAAATAGGTATAGAAACTGTTTATCAGGATCTGGCCTTAGCTGAGAACTTAGATGTAGCATCAAATATATTTCTGGGACGAGAATTTATCCGTAGTGGATTGGGGAAATTTTTACGGATGATTGATAGGAAGAAAATGTGGCAAGAGGCAGAGAAAGTTATGAGGAGTCTGGAGATACAAATTGGTTCTGTCAAGACTCTGGTTAAGAACTTATCTGGAGGACAAAGACAAGCTGTAGCTATTGGCAAAACAGTTTACTTAAAGCCTAAAGTGATTATAATGGACGAGCCTACTGCTAATATCTCGGTTAAAGAGAGAAGCAAGGTTTTGGAACTTATCCAGAAATTAAAAAAAGAAGGTATCTCCCTTATTTTCATCAGTCATAACTTGCATGAGGTATTTTCTGTTGTGGATAGAGTGGTTGTTTTAAATAGAGGAGAAAAAGTGGGGGACGAAAAAGTTGAAAATACATCTATTGATGAGGTGGTAAAACTTATGATAGGAAGGTAAAATAAAAAAGAAGGGGGGTGAGAGAAGGAGAAAAAATTTTTTAGTAAATAACAAAAAATAAAAAGGAGGCATCGATGAGTAAGAAAAGAAGGGGATTAGTCATTTTATTGGCCATAGCGGTGGTTATCTCCACTCTGGGGTTTTCAACGGTAGGTTTTGCCAAGGAAAAACCAATAACCATAGGTTTTTCTGTACCCAGTTTATACTTTACCTGGTTTGTCTTTACTAAAGAAGTTGCGCTTGATGAGGCTGAAAAATTAGGCGTGAAGGTGGTTGTCTACGATGGAATGAACAAGGTATCAAAACAAATTTCTGATATCGAGGATATGATTGTTAAAGGAGTGGACGGAGTTCTTATATCTCCTATTAATGTTAAAGCATTGGTTCCTGGATTGGAAAAGCTTGATAAAGCAGGTATTCCCTGCGCTACTTTTGATCGTAAAGTGGTTGGTGCTCCCTTCCTGACTCATGTAGGAGCGGATAATGTTGAAGGAGGGAGAATAGCTGCTATTTATACTGTTGCAAAATTAAATGGAAAAGGAAAAATCATCGAGCTTCAGGGAACTCCTGGTTCATCTCCAGCTATTGACAGGGGAAGTGGGTTCCACCAGGTGATTAAAGAGTTTCCACAGATGAAAATAGTATTTAGTGAAACCGGACAGTTTGATCGGGAAACTGGAATGAGGGTAATGGAAGATGCTATTACTGCTCATCCAGATTTTGATGCTGTTTGGGCTCATAATGATGATATGATGATGGGTGCTGTTGAAGCTATTGAGTCAGCCGGGTACGATCTTAATAAGGTAGTTCTCGTATCTTTTGATGCAATTCCAGATGCCCTTGAGGCTATTCAGGAAGGTAAAATAGATGCTACTATTGAACAACATCCCGGGAAACAGGTACGAGAGGCAATGAGGTATCTGGTGAACTATATAAGAACCGGAGAAAAGCCACCGAAGCATGAAAATTATGTAATTCCCACTCTCATCACCAAGGCGAACCTCCAGATGGCGGAAAAATACGGTGAAATTAAAAAGTAAAAGTAACGGGAAGTTGTAATTAAGTCGCAAGGAGAGGGATATTGATATATCCCTCTCCGGATTTTTAAATTTTTAAAAGGGAAAAGAAAGTGAAAGCAAAAGAAGAGGCTATACAGGCAGGCCGAGAAATAGCAATAGGAAAAGGTCAGAAAATACTACATATTTTGAATACCGGTTTGAAAAATTATGGAATTTTTTTCGCTTTTTTTATTACCTGTGTTATAATGACCATTCTTACTCCCGTTTTTATCACACCTCGTAATATATTTAATATTATCCGCCAGGTTTCAATGATAGGTATTATTGCTATAGGAATGACTTTTGTAATATTAAGTGCCGAAATCGATCTCTCCGTAGGATCAATGGTAGCTTTTACCGGTGTAATAGCAGCCGGTCTACAGGTATATAATGGCTGCAGTACTTTTATCGCAACTTTGGTGCCTCTTCTTTTGGCTACATTGTTGGGAATTGGTATGGGTGTAGTGATAACCAAAACCAATGTCCATTCCTTTGTTGTTACTCTGGGTATGCTCTCCATTGCCCGGGGGTTAGGCCTTATCTATTCAGGTGGATATCCAATCAGTGGTTTAAATCCTTCTTTTAGATTTATAGGGGGAGGAATGATTGGTCCTGTTCCTGTACCGGTAATAATATATCTTGGAGTTATAATAGTAGGATACTTTATCCTCTCTCAAACCACATTTGGGAAATATGTTTATGCTATAGGGGGAAATAGAGAAGCTGCCCGTCTTTCTGGAATTCCTGTTAACTTTTATAGAACTATAGTTTTTGGTATTTGCAGTTTTAGTGCCGGAATAGCTGGTATAATTTTAGCTTCCCGGGTTAACTCAGGACAGCCAACAGCAGGATTAGGGTGGGAGCTGGATGTAATTGCCTCTGTTATTATTGGAGGTACAAGTCTATTTGGAGGAAGAGGTGGGATTATAGGAACTGTTATTGGTTCGCTTTTTCTTGGTGTACTTAGAAATGGCCTTAATCTTCTTGGTGTTTCACCTTTTTATCAACAGGTTTTTATTGGTTTGCTTATCATAATAGCTGTAATTCTGGATAAGTTTAGAAGATAAAATTTTGACAAAGCTCGTCCGGAATCTATGCGTATGTGGGCAGGAGTGAGAATTCAGGGAAGAGTACC
>JAGGTG010000252.1 GCA_021163905.1 Candidatus Aerophobota bacterium | reverse complement strand
TTAGGGATACCCAGAGAGCCTTTTAGAGGAATATTGTGGAAAAAGTGTCCCAATGTCAGGAAACTTAAAGTTGACGTTGGCAATAATTTCCCTATAATAAAAATTCCTTACTCCAGTTTTTGCGAAAGGAAATTATACAATGGAAAATATAAGATTCGGTGTGCCTAAGGGTAGTCTGGAGAAAATGAGTCTTGATCTTTTTAAAAGGGCAGGTTATCGGATAAATAAAGAGGAAAGAGTTTATAACCTGTCCATAGATGATAATGAGATTGAACTTATGCTTATTCGAACTCAGGAAATTCCGATTTATGTAGCCAAGGGAGTTCTTGATGCGGGCCTTGCTGGAAATGATTGGATAATGGAACGGAAGGTAGAGGTTAAAAGGGTAAAGGAGCTTTTTTATTCAAAGCAGGGCCTTGGCAGGGTGAGATGGGTGTTAGCTGTTCCGGTAGAATCGCCTATTAAAAGGGTTGAGGATCTCGAGGGCAAAAGGTTAGCTACAGAACTGGTTGAGGTGACCCGTGATTATCTTAAGAGGAAGGGTGTAAAAGCAGAGGTTGAGTTTTCCTGGGGTGCAACAGAGGTTAAACCTCCCCGTCTTGTAGATGCTATAGTTGAGCTTACAGAAACAGGTCGTTCTCTCAGGGCAAATAATTTACGTATTGTTGATACGGTTCTTGAGTCAACTACCTGGTTAATTGCCAATTTGTCATCCTGGAATGATCCCTGGAAGAGAAGGAAAATAGGTAATTTAGGAATTTTACTGGAAGGAGCAGTTAATGGTCTTGGCAAGGTTGGACTTAAGTTAAATGTTTCCCAGAAGAATTTTAAAAAGGTTTTGAGTCTTTTACCAGCTTTGCGCAGGCCAACTGTTTCTCAACTTGCCGAAAAAGGATGGTTTGCTGTAGAAACCGTACTTGATGAACTGGAGGCAAGAGAGCTTATACCCAAGTTGAAAGAAGCTGGGGGAGAGGGAATAGTTGAGTATCCACTTAACAAGGTTGTATATTAAATATGGACAAGCCTTTAGTATCTGTGGTGATGGGAAGTAGGTCTGATGCTCCCATAATTGATAATTGTATAAAAACTCTGGATATGCTGGGGGTTAGTTATGAGGTAAAGGTTCTCTCAGCTCACCGTAAACCTCGAGAAACCGCATTGTACGCTCAACAGCTTAACAAAAAGGGGATAAAAGTAGTTATAGCAGGAGCAGGAGGAGCTGCCCATCTTCCAGGAGTAATTGCCTCCTATACAACCATTCCCGTTATAGGGATTCCTATACCTTCTTCTCCTCTTCAGGGGGTAGATGCTCTTTATTCTATTGTTCAGATGCCAAAAGGAGTTCCTGTTGGTTGTATGGCTGTGGGGAAAGCAGGTGCTGTTAACGCGGCTATATTTGCTGTACAGATTCTTTCCCTTGAGGATGAGTCTTTTAAGAGAAAGATAGAAGAGTATCGAAGAAGGTGGTCCAAGGAGTAAGAATATGAGGAAAATAAAAATCTTAGTTGGAGAAATTCAAAGAGAAGCTGAGTTAAATGATTCTCCCATGGCTCATTCCTTTTGGGAAGCTTTGCCGATAAAGGGTAAAGCTAATCGCTGGGGTGATGAGGTTTATTTTCGAATCCCGGTAAAACCGTCTACAGGGAAAAAGGTGAGTGTAGTGGAAGAAGGAGATATTGCTTTTTGGCCTCCAGGAAATGCCTTTTGTCTTTTCTTTGGTCCTACACCTGTAAGCACAGAAAATGAGATAAGACCGGCAAGTGAGGTTATTATTTTGGGAAAAGTTAAAGGAGATTTAGAGCCCTTCAGAAAAGTCGGGGACGGGGAAGAAGTTGTTATAGAAAAAGTTGAGAAGGAGGAAAATCATGCAAAGAAATATAGCTCAAATTAAGGCAAGACAGATCCTTGATTCACGAGGTAATCCTACTCTGGAATGTGATGTTTGGCTGGAGGATGGATCTATGGGAAGGGCTGCTGTTCCCTCAGGAGCTTCAACAGGAGAACATGAAGCAATAGAGCTTAGAGATGGAGAGAAAGAATGGATGGGAAAGGGTGTTTTAAAAGCTGTTGATAATGTTAATCAGATAATTGCTCCAAAACTAAAAGGTAGAAATGCCCTCCATCAGGGAGAAATTGATAAATTAATGATAGAAATGGATGGAACCGAGAATAAAAGCAAATTAGGAGCAAATGCCATTCTTGGTGTTTCTCTTGCTGTAGCTAAAGCAGCAGCCTCCTCCCTGAAAATTCCACTTTACAAATATCTGGGGGGAACAGAGGCCAGAGTTTTACCTGTTCCCATGATGAATGTGTTAAACGGTGGCAAGCATGCCGATAATAACGTTGATCTTCAGGAATTTATGATAATGCCAATAGGGGCTTCTTCTTTTGGAGAGGCTCTAAGATGGGCATCAGAAACTTTCCAATGGTTAAAAAAGGTGTTAAAACAAAAAGGATACAGTACAGGAGTAGGTGATGAAGGTGGCTTTGCCCCAAATCTTTCTTCCAATAGAGAACCTCTTGAGTTAATACTGGAGGCTATAGAGAAGGCAGGTTATAAACCGGGTGAGGATATAGCCTTAGCTCTTGATCCTGCGGCCAGTAGTTTCTATAAGGATGGAAAGTATATTCTTGAAGCAGAGGAAAAGAAGGAATTTACCTCTGAGGAAATGGTGGAATTTTATCAAAATCTTATTGATGATTTTCCAATTGTTTCACTGGAAGATGGGCTGGCTGAAGATGATTGGGAGGGATGGAAAATTCTTACCAGTAGATTAGGTGAAAAAGTTCAACTTGTAGGAGATGATATCTTTGTCACTAATACTAAGAGGTTAACACAGGGTATAAAGCTTGGTGTTGCTAATTCAATTTTAATTAAGCCCAATCAAATTGGAACTCTCACAGAAACCTTTGAGACAGTTAGAATAGCAAGGGAAAATGGCTATACTGCTGTTGTATCCCACAGATCCGGTGAGACAGAGGACACTACCATAGCTGACCTGGTGGTAGCACTTGGTACCGGGCAGATTAAATCAGGTTCCTGCTGTAGAAGTGAAAGAATAGCCAAATATAACCAGCTTTTGCGTATAGAAGAGGATTTAGGAGACAGTGCTATTTACTGGGGATGGGGGAGAGTAAAATAGACGTTCAGGTTAAATAGATGCATAAAGTTACCTTAATTCCTGGAGATGGAATAGGACCAGAGATAACAGAAGTTGCCAGGAGGTGTGTGGAGGCTACCGGGGTAAAGATTCAATGGGATATAGTTGAGGCAGGGGATTCCGCTATGGAAAAATACGGAACTCCCCTTCCTGATCATGTTATTGAGTCCATTAAAAAGAATAAAGTGGCCTGGAAAGGGCCTATTACCACTCCCATAGGTGGCGGTTTTAGAAGTGTAAATGTTGCTCTTAGAAAAAAACTCGGTCTTTATATGTGTCTTAGACCTTATAAATACTACCCGGGGGTGAGAAGTAAGTTTCCTGGTGTGGATCTTGTAGTTATAAGGGAAAACACAGAGGATCTTTATGCAGGAATTGAATTTGAGCAGGGAAAATCAGTTACAAAGAAACTTATCGATTTTGTTTATCAGACAACAGGTAACGTTATTAAAGAAGATTCAGGAATAAGCATTAAGCCTATTTCAATTTCAGCCAGCAGGAGGATAGTAGAGGCTGCATTTAAGTACGCTATTGAAAATAAGAGAAAAAAAGTAACAGCTGTGCATAAGGCTAATATAATGAAATTCAGTGATGGTCTTTTTTTAAAAGTTGCAAGGGAAGTTGCAAAATCCTACCAGGGAAAAGTTGAGTTTGAAGATAGAGTGGTTGATAATATGTGCATGCAGCTAATTCAAAAACCTCAGAATTACGATGTTTTAGTACTTCCCAACCTTTACGGAGATATAATTTCGGATCTGTGTGCCGGTCTTGTTGGAGGGTTAGGAGTTGCGCCTGGAGCAAATATTGGAGATGATTATGCGGTTTTTGAGCCAACTCATGGAAGTGCACCTAAATACCGGGGAATGAATAAGGTAAATCCTACAGGGATGATTTTGTCAGGAGTTATGATGCTTCGCTGGTTAAGTGAGTTTGAGGCGGCAGATAAGCTTGAAAATGCCATATCATCTGTTATTAAAGAGGGTAAAAAGGTTACCTATGATTTTAAACCCACCCCTGATGACCCCACAGCAGTAGGGACTAAAGAAATGGGAGAGGCCATTATAGAGAGGCTTTTAAAAAAATAAATACCTCCTTCTTCTTAATGATTAAGTATGGTTTTTACTCCGAATTTTCCAGCTCTGAA
>JAGGTG010000263.1 GCA_021163905.1 Candidatus Aerophobota bacterium | reverse complement strand
GCATTAGACTTTTCCTTATTTAAGGGGGAGAGCGCAAGCGTTGAGGGGGCAATGCTCGCATTTCCCCCTCAATTAGCTTGACAAATTTTATTCTTTAAGGTAGTATTAAAACGATTCAATATTAAATCGTTTTAAGTCAGATAAAATGGCCAAAATTAAAGACGTAGCAAAGCTGGCAGGAGTTTCTCCAGCCTGTGTTTCCTTAGCACTTAATGGTAAGCCATACGTCAGTGCAAAGACAAAAAAAAGAATCTACAATGCCATTGAACAGCTTAACTATCGACCAAATATAATTGCCCGCAGTCTAAGGAATAAAAAAACCCATACTATAGGCCTTGTTTTATCTGATATCACTAATCCTTTTTTCCCTGAGATAGCAAGGGGGGTGGAGACAAAGGCACGGGAATATGGTTTTAATGTTATACTATGTAATACCGATGCAGACCCTCTTTTAGAGAAAAATTACATTGAAGTTCTTCTTGCCAAACAGGTTGACGGGTTAATTCTCACCTCGGTTCGTATTATGGATGATTTAGATAAATATACTAAGGAAAACTGCCCTTTGGTATTTATTAACAGGAAGCCTCCCCTGAGTGATTTTGATTTCGTGGGAATAGATAATGTGGCCTCTGCCAAAATGGCCGTTGAGCATCTTATAAAACTTGGACATAGAAAAATTGCCCTTATTAGAGGAGAGCCAGCATCTTGGGCAAGTTTTAGTAGATATGAAGGGTACAGAATGGCTTTAAAAGAGGCTGGAATTCCCTATTCAGACAACTTGGTTAAGATAGGATATTTAAGATATGAAAGTGGATATAGAGCAATGGAGTCTCTTCTAAAAGGTTCTCCAATTCCCACTGCTATTTTTTGTGCAAATGACATAATGGCCCTTGGAGCAATAGATGCCTGTGTAGATAGAAAAGTAAAAGTCCCCCAGGATTTGGCAATAGTTGGATTTGATGATATATGGGTTGCATCGCTTAAAAATGTGCAGCTTACCACTGTGCATCAACCAAGGTATGAAATGGGAGCGAAGGCAGTTGAATTGATGGTTGAGAGAATCATTGGCAAGAGAAAAAAAACAAAAAGGGTGATACTTCCTACAAAACTGGTAATAAGAAGAACCTGTGGAGCAAATTTTAAAATTTCGAGGGGAAAATGGCCAAATTTATGACTTCCAAACAGGCTGTTGAATTGATTAAAGATGGTATGAGTATTGCAACAGTAGGTTTTACCATGATAGGAGTTGCTGAGGATATCTTGCGTCAAATTGAAAAAAGTTTTTTGGAAAAAGGAACTCCAAGAAATTTAACACTTATTCATGCTGCAGGACAAAGTGATACAAAAAATGGTATAGAACATTTTGCACACGAAGGGCTCTTAAAAAGAGTTATTGGCTCTCATTGGGGTTTTGCTCCTAAAATAGCAAGGCTAATTTATGAAAATAAAGTGGAAGCTTACGCTCTTCCCCAGGGAAGAATTGCTAATCTTTATAAGGCTGTAGCAGGAGGAGCACCGGGACTTTTATCTCCCATTGGTCTTGATACCTATGTTGACCCTCTCCTGGGAGGAGCAAAGATCAATGAACGAACAAAAAAATGCGAAGATATAATAGAAAGAGTCCAAATAGAGGGGAAGACTTATCTTTTATATAAAGCAATACCAATTGATATTGCCATTATTCGTGGAACCTGTGCTGATGAAAGGGGAAATATATCCTGCAGGGAGGAGGCGGTTAAACTGGAAGCACTATCCGCAGCTCTTGCTGCCCGTAGGTTTGGTGGCAAGGTTATTGCTCAGGTAAAATGGCTCTCAAAAAAGGAAACTCTCCATCCCAAAGATATCGTGGTTCCCGGTATTTTTGTTGATGCAGTGGTTCTTGCGCAAAATCAAGAGGAGACCCATCGCCAAACCTTCAGTACTTTTTACGATCCCTCATTATCTGGAGATCTAAGAGCACCAGAGGTGAGTTTTCAGCCACTCCCGTTTAATCTACGCAAGATAATAGGCCGGCGGGCTATAATGGAGATAACACCGGGAGCTGTAATAAATCTCGGAACAGGTATTCCTGGAGATACAATTGGACCTATCGCTGCAGAGGAAGGAATACTATCAGAGCTTGTGCTTACTGTTGAATCGGGAACTATCGGTGGTGTCCCTGGAGGAGGAGTTGACTTTGGTATTAGCAAAAATTCTGATGCCATTATAAATCATATGGATCAATTTGATTTTTATACAGGATCAGGGGTTGATATAACCTTTATGGGAGCAGCTGAAGTTGATAGGGAAGGTAATGTTAATGTCAGCAAGTTTGGATCAAGAATAGCAGGATGTGGAGGTTTCATAGATATTACCCAGATGGCAAAAAAGGTGGTTTTTTGCCTATCCTTTACCGTAGGTAAAAGTGTTATTCATGTTAATGATGGAAAGCTTGAAATTGTTAATGATGGAAAGCCTGTTAAGTTTGTCCCTCAGGTTAGCCATATAACCTTCAGTGGAAAAAGGGCAAGGAACATGGGGCAAAAAGTTCTGTATATTACAGAAAGAGCGGTATTTGAATTAAGGTCTGAGGGGCTAACTTTAGTAGAGATTGCACCGGGGGTAAATCTTGAGAGGGACATTTTAGATAAGATGCAGTTTAAACCAAAAATTATATTCCCATTAAGAAAAATGGATCCAAGGATATTCCTGAATCGGCCAATAGATATGAAAGATATACTTAGTTTTTACAAAAAGGAAAAAATTAAAGCTTGAGGAGATACACAATGCGACTTAAAGATAAAAAAGCAGCAGTTACAGGAGCAGCAAGAGGAATAGGCAGGGCTATTGCTTTGAAGTTAGCTCGAGAAGGTGCTGATGTTATAGTTGCTGATATTAACCTTGAGGGGGTTCAAAAGGTTGCAGAAGAAATAAAAAATATGGGAAGGAAGGCAGTTGACCTGAAGGTAGATGTCTCCATAAAAGAAGAGGCAGAGAAAATAATAAATACGGCAAAAGATGAGCTAGGAAGACTTGATATCCTGGTTAATAATGCCGGAATAAATAGAGATGCGATGCTACATAAGATGAGTGATGAGGATTGGGAAAAGGTATTAGCGGTTGATCTTACCGGGGTTTTCTTCTGTACCCGTGCTGCGGCAAAATTAATGCGAGATCAAGGCTATGGCAGAATTATCAATATATCCTCTGCCAGCTGGATGGGCAATATCGGACAGGCTAACTACTCTGCAGCAAAAGCAGGAGTTGTAGGTTTTTCCAAAACCGCAGCAAGAGAACTTGCCAGAAAGGGTATTACTGTAAATGTTATTTGCCCCGGTTTTATTGATACAGAGATGACCAGGGCTGTTCCAGATAAAGTAAGGGCCAAAATTATGGAGAAAATTCCAATGGGCGAGGTAGGAAAACCTGAAGATGTAGCAAACGCCGTTGCTTTTCTGGCATCTGATGAGGCAAGGTATATCACAGGCGCTATTATAGATGTTGGAGGAGGAATGGTTCTTTAGGAGGGAAAAGTTGAGTAATAAGAAAGTTGCCATTGTGTCTATGACGCGTACAGCAATTGGTAAATTCGGTATGTCACTTAAAGGTATCTCTCCACTTGATCTTGGAGCTTTGGTGGTTAGGGAAGTAATTAAAAGAGCTGGTTTGGAGCCCAAGCAGGTTGAAAGGGTAGTTATAGGCGAGAATATTCAGACTACTCCTCGGGGTGATCCTGCAAGGCACATAGCTTTAAGAGCTGGACTTCCTGTAGAAATTGATGATTATTCACTTAATATGAATTGCTCTTCTGGAATGAGAGCAGTTGTATGTGCTGCTCAGGATATTTTACTGGAGGAGCGAAGTATTATAGTGGCAGGAGGAGTTGAATGTATGAGTCAGGCCCCCTATATTCTTGATGGAATCAGATGGGGTATTAAACTGGGGGGAAGAAAACTTATAGATTTCCTCAGTGATTATTTGCTGGTAGATGCAGGACCTATGGCTGAAGCTGTTGCTGAGAAATACAAAATTGCTCGAGAAGAACAAGATAAGTTTGCTTATGAAAGCCACATGAAAGCTATTGAAGCTATAGATAAGGGAAAATTTAAAGATGAAATTGTTCCTGTTCCAGTTAAAGCTATTAAGAAGATAGCCGCAAAGGCTACCGTTATGGAAGATAGACTTGTCCCCCTTCCAGATGAGGTTGAAGATGAGGAGTTTTTCGAAGTGGATGAGCATCCAAGAAGGGATACATCCCTGGAAAAATTATCTTCTTTAAAACCTGTTTTTAAAGAAAATGGAACAGTGACTGCAGGTAATGCCTCAGGAATAAATGATGGGGCAGCAGCTCTTGTAT
>JAGGTG010000206.1 GCA_021163905.1 Candidatus Aerophobota bacterium | reverse complement strand
CTATAAGAGTTTTTAGCTTACCTATAAGGGATTGAAACAATGGGGCGAGGTACTTACTCACCAGGTACTTCTCCAACGTTTTTAGCTTACCTATAAGGGATTGAAACTACCCACCAACCCTCACCTCATCTCCTCTGTGGCTAGTTTTTAGCTTACCTATAAGGGATTCACAGGAGGGTGAGAAAAAACTTTTCTAATTCAGCCTGATGATATTTTAGACTTGTAGTAAGGCGAGTTGAATCCACTATTCCCCTACTTTTTTCAGATTTACATACCGCATAAACGAGGAAACCTGCCACTCCTGCCAGGAATGCAATGTAAAATGGCAAGCGAGGACTAATTGTCCACAGCCATCCACCTATTAGTGAGGTGGGAAGAACTACAA
Source organism: Candidatus Aerophobota bacterium (assembly GCA_021163905.1). Taxonomy (GTDB): domain Bacteria; phylum Aerophobota; class Aerophobia; order Aerophobales; family B3-G15; genus JAGGTG01. Next base: position 4,026 of record JAGGTG010000206.1, on the reverse strand, counting down.
GACCCCGTACAAGATAGTACATCCCTACAGCACGACCACGTGCTGTTTCCCTCGCCAGATCCACAATCAGAGCTTTGCGAGTCGGTTTCCCAATTTCCCACAATCCTGCAACCACAAATGCCAGTACCACCCAGAAGAGACTGATAATATTTGCCAGCAATAGAGGAAAAAGGGCAAAAAGAGCAAATGTCAGAGGATAAATTATTTCTCTCTACCGGCCAAGCCTACCGGGAAATATTAAATAAATATAGTTTGTTTCAGAACTTTGCCATTTCTCCCTTAGGCGATCTTGACAAGTTTCTTTCTCCTTTGTAATATCTATATAATATATCGTCAAAAGGAACTGGCTGGAATTCTATGCTCAATTTTGCACTTACCAGAGGAAAAAGCTAATGCTCTCAAAAGAAGATGAGGAAAAGATAAATCAAATTATCGATAGGTACCGTGATGATTCTGGTCCTTTAATTTCTATCCTTCAGGAAGTACAGACCACATTTGGTTACCTTCCTAAAGATGCCTTATTTCACCTTTCCCGGAGGTTAAAAATTCCGGAAAGTAAAATATGGGGAGTTGTAACCTTTTATTCCCAGTTTTATCTTGAACCAAGAGGAAGAAACACTATAAAGGTATGTCTTGGCACGGCCTGTCATGTTAAAGGATCAGATAAAATTCTTGATAAGCTGAGGAAAATTTTAGGAATAAAGGAAGGTCAAACCACAAAAGATCTAAAATTTAGTCTGGAAACTGTTCGCTGTCTTGGAACCTGTTTTCTGGCACCAGTTATGATGATCAATAACGATTACTATGGAAGACTTACTCCGGATAGGGTGGAACATATAGTAAACCAATACAGGTAAAAAAATTTGAGGATAATACTCATGGCCAAATTTTCCAGTTTAAAAGACCTTAAATCCTATCGAGAAAATCTCTATAAGAAGGAAGATAAGAATAAAAAGATAGTGAGAATATGTATGACAGGTTGTAGAGCCTTTGGCGCAAAAGAGATAAAAGAAAAATTCGATGAGGAAATCAAGGCTTTAAAGTTAAAAAATGTAAAGATTGTTTCCACAGGATGTCAGGGCTTCTGTGCTCAGGCTCCCGTTGTAAGAATAGACCCTGATGACATTTTTTATGGGAGGGTGACTCCGTCAGATGTAAAGGAAATTGTCTCTGAAACTCTCATAAAGGGTAAAATAATAGAGCGTCTTCTTTACAGGGATCCTGTTTCCAAAAAACCTATCCCTCATAGCAGGGATATTCCATTTTTTAAAGAGCAACTAAGGATTATTCTCAGAAGATGTGGTAAAATTGATCCAACGAGCATTGATGATTATCTTTTAAATGATGGTTATAAAGGACTTGAGAAAATTTTTGAGGAAAGGATCTCATCAGATAAACTAATACAGGAGATTAAATCATCAGGTCTCAGAGGAAGGGGAGGAGCTGGTTTTCCTACCGGCCTAAAATGGGAATTTACAAAAAAAGCCCCTGGTAACCCCAAATACATTATATGCAATGCTGATGAGGGGGATCCTGGTGCTTTCATGGATAGAGCCATACTTGAAGGAGACCCTCATGCCGTGATTGAGGGAATGATCATAGCAGGTTATGCTATTGGAGCACAGGAAAGTTATGTTTATGTGAGAGCAGAGTATCCTATAGCAGTGGAGCATTTGAGTATAGCTATAGATCAGGCAAAAAAGTTAGGACTTATTGGTAAAAATATCCTTGGGACAGATTTTTCCTTTGATATAAAAATAAAAAAAGGAGCTGGTGCTTTTGTTTGTGGAGAGGAAACAGCCCTTATAGCCTCTATTGAGGGTAAAAGAGGTATGCCAAGACCAAAACCTCCCTTTCCTGCACAATCTGGACTCTGGGGAAAGCCCACCTGTATTAATAATGTGGAAACCCTGGCAAATATTCCCTATATTGTTCTTAAAGGAGCAAAGGAATTTGCCAGGATAGGAACAGAAAAAAGCAAGGGAACAAAAATATTTGCTCTTGCGGGAAAGGTAAAAAATACAGGACTTGTGGAGGTTCCTATCGGTACAAGTCTAAGAAAAGTGGTGTTTGATATAGGAGGTGGACCTCCCGAGGGAAGAAAATTCAAGGCGGTCCAGATTGGAGGACCTTCTGGAGGTTGTATTCCTGAGAGATACCTTGACCTTCCCATAGACTATGATTCTCTTAAAAAAGTTGGTGCTATAATGGGTTCAGGGGGAATGGTGGTAATGGATGATAATACCTGTATGGTGGATGTTGCAAGGTTTTTTCTTGAGTTTGTTCAGGATGAGTCATGTGGAAAGTGTGTCCCCTGCAGAGTTGGAACACGCAGGATGCTTGAAATTCTAACAAGGATAACCAGGGGAGAGGGAAAACCAGAAGATATACCTCTTCTGGAGGAACTTGCAAAGGTTGTGAAGGATGCATCTCTGTGTGGTCTTGGCCAAACCGCTCCCAATCCTGTACTTTCTACTCTCTCTTATTTTAAAGATGAGTACAGGGCACATATTGAGGATAAATTTTGTCCTGCCGGGACCTGTGAGGAACTTTTTGTATCCCCCTGTCAAAATGCCTGTCCTGCTAAGATTGATATTCCTGGATATATCGGATTAATTTCTAAAGGTAAATTCCTTGAGGCTGTGGAACTTATTAGAAAGGAAAATCCCTTTCCAGCTGTATGTGGAAGAGTTTGCCATCATCCCTGTGAGTTAAAATGTCGCAGAGGCGAAATAGATGAGCCTGTTGCCATAAACTCTCTTAAGAGGTTTGTAAGTGACTGGGCAAGAGATAAGGAAAAACCCCCCGGACTTTCCCCCCTTATCTCTTTGAAAAAAGAAAAAGTTGCTATAATTGGTTCAGGGCCTGCAGGTCTTACCTGTGCCCATTATCTTGCAATGTGGGGGTATCCTGTTACCATCTTTGAGGCTTTACCTGTTGCAGGAGGAATGTTAAGAGTTGGAATTCCTGATTACAGACTTCCCAAGGATATATTAAAAGAAGAGATATTTTATTCGGTTGAAAGCCTGGGAGTCAAAATTGAAAAAGGGGTAAAGATCGGTGAAAATATAACATTTGATGAGCTTTTTAAGATGGGCTATTCCTGCATTTTTATAGGTGTGGGATGCCATAAATCACGCAAACTCAATATAGAAGGAGAGGAAAGCCAGGGAATTCTGGATGGAGTGGAGTTTTTAAAAAGCATAAATTTAGGAGAAAAACCTTCCTTAGGTAATAAGGTAGTTGTAATTGGAGGGGGAAATGTTGCCATTGATGCAGCAAGATCTGCTTTAAGACTGGGGACAGACGAGGTAACCGTTCTTTATAGAAGATCCCCTCAAGAAATGCCAGCTATAAAAAGTGAAGTTATTGCTGCTGAAAAAGAAGGAGTAAAGTTTCATTATCTTGCAACTCCCTTAAGGATAGTATCTTCCAATGGAAAAATCGAGGGATTGGAATGCATACGTATGAAACTGGGAGAGTATGATGAAAGTGGAAGAAGAAGGCCCATTCCCATTGAAGGCTCTGAATTTTTTATCTCAGCTGATTCTGTGATCTCTTCTATAGGACAACTACCAGATATCTCGTTTTTGCCCTCTTACATAGAAAAAACAAAATGGAAAGGTATAAAGGTTAATCCCAGAACTCTTGCTACAAGTAAAGAGGGAGTTTTTGCAGGGGGAGATGCAATAACAGGTCCTGCCACTGTAATTGAAGCTATTTCTTCTGGGAAAAAGGCCGCAATTTCCATAAATCGATACTTAAGAGGAGAACCTCTCGAAAGACCGCCTGAGATAAAGAAAAAATACTTTGGTATAGATGAATTGGTTGAAATTGAGCCTTCACAGGAAAAAAGAACCAAAATGCCCTGTCTACCTATAGAGGAAAGAAAAAAAGGGTTCCAGGAAATTGAACTTGGCTTTAGTCAAGAGGAAGCTTTGAAGGAAGCAAAAAGATGCCTGAGATGTGACATAGAAAAATTCAGAGGTAAATTTTGATATGGCCAAGGTAAAAATTAAAATAGAT